>NZ_JACJOQ010000558.1:0-13426 GCF_014695635.1 Coleofasciculus sp. FACHB-712
CAAGCCGGATCGAGATTGATTTTCATAAAACCATCGCTGAGTCCGTTGGTTCTGCCAATTTCAATCGTTGGGACAGTGCGATCGCTAAAGTTTGTACCGACGAGGACGAGTTCGCCGTCGCGCTTTACTAAGTTGAAGCTGTACTTCAGTCCCAAATCCGTCCCCGCCATGCGGATAGAATAGCCGTTGCTGTCGGTACTGCGTCCACAAATTCCGGTGAAGTCAAAGTTAAGTAGCAGCGGATCGATTGCCACCGGGCGATCGCCACTTTCACTCCAACAGGCCCGTTTATCTGATATCTGTTCCAGAATCAGCAATTGATGACTATTCGTGCCGTATGGGGCAGCTACGGCGATAAATTTACCTTGTTCAACTTCTTTTTGAGTAAAAACGGCGGCTTGGCTGGGGTTGACGGCACTGAGGGTGGAGAGGAAGACGGTGGCTAGGGCGGCAATTGACCGTCCAAATAGACGCTTGGAGGAGGTTGACGGCAAAGACATGGTGAGGAGGTTATGGAGCTGGGTAGATTTCTTTTCTTTAGTTATGTGATAATATTATCAACCCAAAAGTTCCCCCTCATAGCGCCTAAATTCATGGGAGCAAAGCCCTAGATGCCTTGGACTTCCGGTGCGGCTGAAACTTGGTAGACCAAGGATGCCTGGAGTTGAGAGTAAGGTTCGAGGGTAAAATTCCAGGTGCAAAAGCCGTTTTCATCTGGTTGCACGCGATTTGTGGTTTGGTCGGAGATTACCTCTACTTTCACTTGCTCTAGCTCCGAAATTGGCACCCGCTCGGTAGTTTTAATCGCTCTTTCTTCTGCACCTATATTGGAAAGGAACAATGTTGTTGTCGTTGTGACAGTGTTCCATTTAGTCAGATGATCCTGTTTTCTTTTTTGGGTTTGGGTGCGCTGTACGCGCATTGCATTATCCGCTCCCCATCCCAACGCGAATTTCTCTTCAGGCGAAATAAATAAAACTGAGGTGCGACCAATAAAGCCAGAAGTCCGCACTAAATCTACGGGTCCGGCTAGAATCGGGAATTTAGAAGTGTTTGTCTGTTCGCTCTTAAGGATGACTTGACAGGATAATTCTGGCATCAAGACATACTCTACAGAGGCGGGAGAGTCGAAGGAGTAGATGGAAACGCGGTAAGGGCGACCATCTGAGGGAATCGTTGCTTTTGTCTGGCTGCGTAGGTTGCGAACTTCGCCGCCGTCATCAACACCGGGTAAATCAACTGTGGCGGGGGTGGTGTCGGTTCCGAGTCCGGCTGTCTGAACTTGTTGATCTCTCGCTTGAATGATTATCTGCTGAGATTTTTCTTGAACATTTAAAGGGTCATCTGTCAGCAGGGGTGGTTCAGTTCCTAAGGATGCGCGGGCGGTAGAAAAGACTAAATCTACGTCTTTCCAATCTTCTCCCGTGCGTTGCCAGACACAGCCATCGAAGCGGAAAGAGAGCGTCGGTTTTTCGTCGAGGAGAAGGCGTGCTTGGTGCCAAGGTCGCCACATGGCACCGGGAACCACATAGTCGAAAGCGATCGCATACTCTCCCGCTTGGGGAATCATTAAGTCGGCTTCGATGTTGGCAACATAGACCATATCGGGACGCGATAAGGCTTCTGCTTTGGCAATTAAGTCGTGAATTTGCTGGTGTAGTTGTTCTTGAGTGTGATAGCTGCTTAAGATTTCCGATCGGAAATCTCGCAATTGTTTAAATAAAGTAGAAATTTGCTCTCGCCAGGATTTAGGGTCAATTTGTCCCCAAATCGCATCCACGGGGAGTTCCTGCAAACCTTTAGCAAGGATGGTGTTTACTCGCTCGAAGCACGATTCGAGGTGCTGGCGGTCTTCGCTGATATTGTTGAAGGAGTTAAGTAGCGATCGCAGTTCTGCTTGTAGAGACGCGAAATTTTGCATCTCTACGTTGGCTAGTCGATCTGTTTCCTTAACCAACATCTGGCGGCGAACGCGAACATCGTCAATTCGTGCCTCTGGATATTCTTCACAAAACTCTGCCCGAAGAGATTTATCTGAAAGAACTGGGGCAACTTTCTGGACTTGAATTCTCCACAGTCCTTGGGTTAAATTAATTTTGCCAATTCGTCGCACCTGTGCCCTATCTTCTAAGAGTGTTACGACACAAACGGGTGCATCGAGCGTTAATTCTTGAATAACTTCTGGCGACTTTTGAATTGCTTGCATAATTTACCACTTCCTCATATCAAATTTATTTAAATCGTCATTGTTTGGAACCTCACCCCTATCCCCTCTCCGTTAACGGAGAGGGAAGAGCCGCAGGCGATCGCGGGAAGAGTTTCTGAGGGAATGCTAAAGCAAATGCTGAATAATCAACCGGATTTGATGACATCATTTGGAACCTCACCCCTACCCCCTCTCCGTTGACGGAGAGGGAAACCGGAGCCATCGGCGATGGCGGGGAGAGGTTGTTTGCAAATGCTGAATAATCAACCGGATTTAATATCATTTAGCTTTTGCATTTAAGTAGAAAGATTAGAATATTTACGCGGCAAATTTTCAACTATCAAGCTAATTGCTGTTGGTGCATCATTAACGATTGCAATAATCTGTTGATAATTACTAGGAGCCAATACTTCATACTGCCCCTTTCCTGTGGGTACAGCAGCAGGGCAATCGTACCAAAACGGCGGTTCCGTATATCTGCTGAAACCTAGACAATAATGACTGGTATACGGATAAAGTTGACCCAGCACTGAGTGTTTTCTAGCAGTTTGAATAAGATGAACTAAATCGTACACAGAACGGTGAGACTCAACCATGCGGATTCGGATGATAGGGGGCATTTGATTGTTTTCCCAAGTTTGCTCTGTGTATTGCCACCGCTGCTCGTGTTTTTGCAAAATTTCTTGCCACCGCTGTTCGAGTTCTTGCCATTTATTTTCAACATACTCATTCGTTGATATTTTTGTGGAAATAGGATTGGTTGATGCTTGAGAAGGCTTGCTGCTAGCACTAACGCTCAGTAGCAAGAGGCTGCAAACGGTGGCTGAGCCATACACAATAAACTCCCGCCGATTGTATTTTTCCACGGTACAACTTACTCTCTTTAGGCTATATATTTAGTAAGCCCAAATCTTCAATTAAAATTACGACTACCGCCGATTTCCCCCAATCAATTCGCTGTCTACAAAAGTTTTAATGATGTAATCAACTGATAGGGTAGTTTTCTCTTTTGCGGGGACTTCGACTTGCCAGCGATAGCCGCCTTTGATGGGTGAGTTACGTTCTTGTTGTTCGTATTTTTCCCAAGGTGGCGAGACGCGATCGCAATGGATATCTACTTTGGCTCCTTCTTGGGGAATGGGGAGTCTTTCTCGTACTTCAATCTTGGCAACTCTTGGTAGATAGTTGTTAATATCGATTTTAATTTTGTGGCGCAGTTCGTTGAAGGAGACGATGGTTTCGCCGGAACGAACTTCTTCATAAACGGTGTTTCGAGCAACTTTGATGGCTTGTTCCACTCCTAGCCCTAATTCCATCTGTGCTTTTGGTGGAACTGTGGCAATATTTGTAGATAAGATGTACTCGCCATCGACGTAGACATCCGCAGGGCCAGCGAGTAGCGGTGCTTGTAGGGGGTTGCGGAGTTGGGCAATTCTGAAGACGTTAGTATCTTCGCGGGGAACGACGATGTAGCGCAAATCTACGTCTGTACTGTTGCTAGTTAGGGCGACAGAGTGAAATTGCCCGTCTGAGGGGACATCAATTCGTCCATCAGCGCTATAGGCATAGTCGAAGGAACCTGCAACGTCTCGCACATGGATACCACCGGGAGGAAGCATCATCCAGAGGCATTTTTGGGCGTTATCAAAAGCCTGTTGCACGACCTGCATGACATTAAACGTAACCGTAACTTTCTGACGTTGAAGAATTTCTAAATATATTTCCTGCTGTTGTTCTATCGACAATTTACCGCGCTTTGCTCGGTCATCTGCTGCGCCCATTCGCATGAGACCGTATGCCAGTAAATCGGTTACAGAATTCTCATCTGTAGTATCCTCCAGGTTCTGCCTCCTTCGACGCTGGAGAAATTCTGGTGCTGCTGGTGGGGCAGCTGCCGCCCGTTTCAGTGCTTTGTGAGCCGCTAGTCGGTCTCCTAGGGAAGGGGATTCTACTTGCGGTGCCAGTGATTCCTCTATATAGTCTGCACAAGGCGCTGCTGCTGGCATAGCCATCCCATAACTAGCGTACATTTCAGAGCGATCCTGCGCCGTCAGATCGGGTAAGGGTGGAACTGAAGGAGCGTTGTCTAAGAAATTCGCGATCGCGCTTTGTGACGACACAGCAGCTAAAGCTGTCGGTCTCTGGCTATCGTAGTCCTCAAAAAGAATCTCTGCACCGATTGGGGGACGACGCCAGCCTGATTTTCTCATCGCTGGTTGCACTCGTCCTAGCCGCAGTGATGGCAATTCCGGTAACGCACACCAACCCATCGGTTCGGCTGTAGAAAGTTCCAATCTTACCCCTGACCAATCTTCACCTGTGCGCTGACAAATCAACGCCCTGACGGCAATGCTGGCACTAGATTCCGCACTATTTAGACGACAAACATAGGTGGGTGTCCAACGCGCACCGGGGACGAAATATTCGATAACTAAGCATGAAAAACCTAATTCCCCCTTTTCTACAAGGGAAGGAGGGGAATTTTGCCCTTCTCCTGGTAGAAGAGAGGTAGGGGGAGTAAACTCTTCGTAACTCAAACGGACAATTACCGTCTTGCGAAGCTCATTAGGTCTAGCATTTCTGGCGGTGGAAGCGATCGCCTGCTTTTGTTGCAAATCGGCAAGATATTCCTGAGCTAGACGCAATTTTTCCAAATTTTCCCGCTTTTCCTGGATTCGGGCGCGGATTTGTTCGTCGCTGAAGTTTGCCAAAGCAAGTCTAGCGTTCATTGGCGAAGGCGGCGGTGCTGTCCCAGGTTGAGCGTTGGGGCGATCGGGTACTTTTAGATTACTGAGGACGCCAATTTCTTTTTCGATGAGGGCGATCGCGTCCTGAATGCGTTGTACCTCAGCCATCGCTGCACGCAATTCCTCCTCCGGGGGTGGGTTCTGTGTCTCTTGCGGCGGGGGAACGGCTAAACCAATGCGAACATCTGAGGCAATCGGGGACGGGTTTTGCGTCTCTACAGATTCAACCCTCACTCGAACACTGCTATCATCTAGCGCCAGAGGCAATCCCGGTATCTCAACGTGTTCTGGCAGTTCCCCAACGTTCAGATGTAACTCAGCAATCCGAGTCACAGTGGCACCGGCAGCGTAGATTTTAACTGCGTCAATCCGAGAAGCCAGTTCTTGCATTGCCATGATGTTTGCGCTGAGTTACTGCCTATAGATCCAGTAAGGCACAGGGGAAGAAGCGATCGCAAGTAACTCTATGAAAAATTTAAAAATAAAAGATAGACTTTAAACTTTTTAATTTTGCAGTTTTAACTTTCCGCTGTTGCCAAAGGGAAGGTAAACCAGAAAGTAGAGCCGCGATTCGGGCGACTTGTCACTCCAATTTCTCCGCCGTGAGCGGTAATAATTTGCCGACAGAGATACAATTTTAACCCGATGTTAGTCGAGCAGCGAGCTTGAGGATCGCGGACGAAGAGATTGAATAAGCGATCGCACTCAAGCTGACTCATTCCTCTCCCATTATCCTCAATGGTAAAGCGAATCATCTGCTTATCAACTTTAGCTTTTAGGGTTAATTTCAATCCAGGCGGATTTTGTTTTAAAGCATAGGTCAATAAGTTTTCAAAAACCCGCTGACTCTGATACGGATCGACCATGACTAACGGTAAATTTGCCGCCATCATATTTTTGATAGTTGCTTGATTTTCCGCCAGCATGGGTTGCAAGTCTCGGAGAATCGCCGGAACCAATGTATTTAATTGAACTAACTCTCGCTGAAGAACAATCCCTCTATTTTCGTTAGTATTGGTTTCGATTAATGACTTAATCATGCTCAGTTGGCGTTCGTTGCCTTGGATCATTCGCTCTACAAGAGAGCGAGGAATGGTCACTTTTTCTTCTGGCGAACCGAGCAGATTATTTAACACCATGATAGTGCCCTGAACCGAGGTGCGAAGATCGTGAGAAACTGTATGTAAAACAACGTCTTTAATCCGGTTCAGCTCTTGCAGTTCCTGCATTTTCTGCTGTAGCTGAGCGGTACGTTCTTCTACTTGGCGTTCTAGATTAGCATTTAGCGTTTGTACTTGTTGGAAGAGAGAAGATTGCTGAATTGCGATCGCTACCTGTACTCCCAGTTGATCGAGCAAGTCAATTTCATACTGCTGCCACTCCCGCGGTGCAGAGCATTGATTGGCAATTAAGATGCCATACAGTTTGTCTCCTAGCATAATTGGGACACCAATGCCAGCTTTGACTTGATATCGATTGTGGTATTCAGCGATAAATGCAGATTTTTCTACTTTTGTTGTATCGTTGACAACTCGGATGCGATCGAGTTCAAATATTTGTTGAACTTCTTTGTAAGCAACGTTCTCCGTAACCCAACCTAAAATTGACGGAAAATTAGGATCTACTGACTCTGCAACGGTTGTACCTTGCCCCTTTTCATCAAAGTAACTAATAAACACGCGATCCGCGTGCAAAAACTGCCTAACTTCTTCAACTGTGGTGTTGAGAATTTCATTCAAATCGAGCGATCGCCTAATCCGCAAGGCAATCTCGTAGAGCAAGCGATCGCGTTCTGCGGTGGCGCGAGCCAAAGCTTCAGCAGCTTTGCTCTCAGTAATATCGCTCCTTACAGAAACTAAGCATGATTCGCCATTAATGTTGACAATTTCTGCTGAAAATAAATAGATTCCCACCTCGCCAGACTTCTTGCGAAACTCAAATTCCTGGTTGTGAATCGCTCCCTGTTCCCGCAACATCTGTTGCATCCTAATGCGATCTTCTGGATTCACCCAGGCATTGATTTCAAGTGAGGTACGACCAATAATTTCTTCTTTTTTATAATTACTAAGGCGGAGATAGCTATCATTGACATCAATATAACGCCCCTCATTGAGGGTTGTAATACTCACAGCATTAGGGCTATAACGAAACGCCATAGAAAATTTTTCTTCCGAAAGCAAGAGTGCCTCTTCGCGAGTCTTGCGCTCGGTAATATCTATCAGTAAACCATTCCAATAAATGTCATTATTTCCTTGCAAAATAGGTCGAGCCGCAGTTTGCATCCACTTGAGGTTGCCCGATTTGGTAATCACACGACCTTCCCATATCCAAGGTTGAAGATTCGCTGCCGAAATAACTAATGATTGTTCATAAGCTTCCCGATCGTCTGGATGGATCAGGTTCCATAGCAGAGGTGGGTCTGTATAAGCTGAATAAGATGCTAATTCTAAGAATTCTTGGCAACCGGAATGGGCAAATAGTAACCAGCGAGAATCATCACAATTGAGAAGCTGAAAAATAATTCCCAGCTTATTTGCTGCCACTTTTTCAAGTGTTGAGTCACTTTGTGCCAGGGAAATTTCTGCGGGTAAAAGATTTTCCCAGGAATGGGTGACAGTTGGGAACTGAAAATCTGAATCGACTTGTGTTTGAGTTTGGCTGACTATTTCTTCAACACTTTCTTCCTCCAAATTCAGGAGCAGCTTTAACTGTTCAAAAGCTGCTTCATCTCGACAGCAAGCCCGTAAAGCTTGTAAATAATTTAAATCAGAAACCATGTCCTTCCTAGATATGGGATGACACTGAAAAACTGATTGATGACCAGCACGTGATTGAGTTCTCTGAGCCAAGAATTTCTTTTTCAACATTGCACTCACCCTTCATTTTCAGTATTATTCAGTCTTATTCCAAGTTACAATAAGCACTGGCGATCGCCTTCGTGCAGGTGACTCACCCGATTGGGTGATTTTTAGCGATGGGTCATTAGTCAGTGGTAACGCAATAATGACGATGAACTAACCAGCTTTTTCTGCCTCTGGTGAGGTTGCTAAAGGTAATGTGAACCAGAAAGTTGCTCCAGTTCTGGGGGCGCTAATGGCACCAATTTGTCCCCCATGAGCGGTGATGATTTGCCGACAAAGATATAACCCTAGACCGATGCCAGCAGAACGGGCGCGGTTTCCTCGAACATAACGATCGAAAAGACGATCGCACGCTTCTGGAGTCATCCCGATCCCGTTATCAGCAACGGTGCAATGAATCATCTCTTCTTCTATGGTGGCTTCCAAGGTGATGCGAAGTCCGGGTGGGTTATGGTTCAGAGCATTAGTCAGCAGATTTTCAAAAACTCGTCTTAGCTGCAATGGATCGGCTGTCACGCCCGGTAAATCGTCGGGAACTCGATTTATCAGCGACGCTTGATGTTTTGATAGCAGCGGTTCTAAGTCTTCTGCGATCGCTTGAATCAACGTACTCAATTCTACAAACTCATATTGGAGGACAACGCCGCGAACTTCGCTGGAATGCGCTTCGAGGAGAGAGTTGATTAAACCCAGTTGGCGATCGCTACTCTGGATCATCCGCTCTAAAATTGAGCGAGGAATGGGAATCGTGTCTCCTGGCTTATTCAACAAGTTATTCACTACCAAGGACATTCCCATAATCGGGGTGCGAAGATCGTGAGAAACTGCATGAAGAAACTCATCTTTGAGTTCGTTCAGCTCTTTGAGTTCCTCCATTTTTTGAATGAGTTGGGCAGTGCGCGTCTCAACTTGACGTTCCAAACTAGCATTGAGATCCTGTACTTGTTGATAGAGTTTTGCTTGCTGAATGGCGATTGTCACTTGAGTTGACAGCGATGAAAGCAAATCAATTTCCAATTGTTTCCAGTCACGCGGGGTTGTACATTGATCGACCATCAAGATTCCCCACGGCTCGTCATTCAGAAGAATCGGTACAGCCAGATAAGCTTTGATATGATAATTGG
The DNA here is from genome assembly GCF_014695635.1 of Coleofasciculus sp. FACHB-712. Classification (NCBI taxonomy): domain Bacteria; kingdom Bacillati; phylum Cyanobacteriota; class Cyanophyceae; order Coleofasciculales; family Coleofasciculaceae; genus Coleofasciculus; species Coleofasciculus sp. FACHB-712. The sequence goes on from NZ_JACJOQ010000558.1 coordinate 8,939, forward strand.
AAAAATCTTGAGAAATGGCTGAAGAAAGCTCTATTTGAGAAGTATCTTTGACAACGTGGATAGTTTTATTCTCAAACATCGCTCTGATTTGTTGCATATGTTCTTCATCTGTGGGACTCCATCCCAAAACAGGTCGCCAAGGGGGAGCGACCGATTCCGCAACCACCTCAAAATTGCTATAAATACGACTGATAAAAACCCGATCTGCTAACAGAAAATTTCGGACTTCTATCACAGTAGTATCTAGAATTTGCTGAATATCGAGTGATTGTCGAATCCGGAGTGCCATCGCGCCCGACAAGCGATCGCGCTCCGCCGAGAGTAACAGCGCCTCTTCTGCACGCTGGCGCTCGGTAATATCAATTCCTAACCCAAAGAAAAAGTCAAGTTCCCCATTTTCTTTCGCAACCGACTTTCCGTGCCATTCTACTAGCAGTTTTTCGCCTTGTTTGGTAAGCACGTAGTTGTGCCTTTGAGGCAGTTGCTGTAGTTGGATGACATGCTCAAAGACTTCAGAAACGATTGCGCGATCGCTTTGGGGAATAAAAGTTGAAAGATAATCAGTTCCTAAAACCTCCTCAAAGGTATAACCAAGAGCGTGAAGCATTGCGTCATTCATCATCCTGACGGTGCCATCCGGATTGATAGCCACAAAAAAAGCTGGAGAAGTTTGGACAATCGTGGTGTTAAAGTCTCTTTCTTGGCGTAGTTTCTCCTCTGCTTGCTTCCAATCGGTAATGTCTTGCGTCATCACCATTGCCGCAAAAATTTCTCCGCCCTCATTTTTGACGGGAAGTGCGTGCAAAAGATAGATCCGGGAAGCAGCGCGATCGCTATCAGACGAATTATTGTAAGGAACTTCAATAACAGTGGCTTTTCCTGCCAGCGCTGCCCGATAAGTCGGCTCTAACAATTCACAAGTTTCACGAGGTAATGTCTCCCAAAGCATCTTTCCTTCTAACAACTCTTTAGAAAGACCAATCGCAGCTAATCCTGCACCTTCAGCAATCGTGTAACGGAGGTCTTGATCGAATAAGAAAACTGCGCCGTTCGGAAAGTTTCTTGCAAGCGTGCGATATAATTCCTCACTTCGCGTCAGAGCCTCTTCCGCTCGTTTTCGTTCGGTGATATCTATCCCAATACTGATAATGTAATTAACTGAGCTATCGGCATCGACGAGAACCGTATTCGACCAAGCAATCGGTCTTCGGCTTCCATGTTTCGTTACCCAGTAGTTTTCATTAGTCTTAGGAAATTCCCCTGATTGAAGAGCTTTAAAGATAGTTTTGACGGGTTCCAATTCCTCCGGAATTATAAATAAATCCCAGAAATACTTGTTCTTGACTTCTTCAAATGAATATTGAGTTGTTCTCTCGCAAGCTCGATTAAAACGGATGATTCGTCCTTGGCAATCGAGAACTACCACTAAAGCACCAGCCGTATCAAGGATGGCAGAAACAAAATTTCGCTCCTTCCTCAAATCTTTAATGAGTCCCCGCAATTGAGACGTCATTTCATTAAAAGTGGTCGCTAATACCCCCAATTCATTGCCTTGTCTAACTGTGACTTCCGTATCTAGATTTCCCCCACTAATTTGGGCTGCGGCTTTTGTTAAACGCTGCAAAGGTAATACAATTTGCCGGGAGAAGAACCAACCCAGCTCAATTGCCACTAGCATCGCCACGCTCAATGCTATCCCCATCACCAAAAGCATTTTTCGCACCGGAGCGTAGGCTTCAACGGTGGGTAGTTCTACCACCACCTTCCAGCGCCCAGTCCGGATGGTAGAAATGGCTCCCACAACCTCAACACCTCGCAAACCTTGATAAGTAGTCAGCCGTTTTGCACCATTTAATTTAGTTAATTTTTGGATGAATGGGTAGTGTGAGAGGTCTTTCAGATTAAAACTTTCAGGAGATTTTCCTTTCTCAGCAATTAAATAATTGCGATTATCGATCGCATAAGCATAACCCGTCTTCCCTACTTTGGTGTGAGAGAGAACATTCCAGAGAAACTTTAAATTAATCCAAGCCATTAAAACGCCATTAATTTCATCCTGTTGATTGCGAATGGGCACAGCTAAGATGACCGTCTGCAAGTGAGTCTTAGGGTCAATTCTAACGGGGCTGACAAAATCTTCCTGTTGTCTAAAAGCTTGTAAAAATGATGTAGAAGCTTCTTCTTGATAGTAAATTGCTTTACCATAAGGCGAAGAGGAAGAAACAATGTTACCCTTATCATTAAAAATTGCCACTGTTTCATAAGCACTATTGTGGCGGGTTAACGCTTCCAGAAATCTATCTTGAATCTCAGGCGAAAGATCGGTCAATCCTTGCACTCTCGCTAAATAGCTTAGTTTCCGCTGCAAGTCATCCAAGTAAGCATTGATTTCCCCAGCAGCCGCATGACTACGCTCTTGTTGGGCAATTTCTACTTGTTGCAATTGAGCTTGAAAGCTTAGATAGATTAAAATTCCAGAAGTGAGCAATAGTGTTGAAACGACTAGCAAGACCAGGCCGTATCTCAGCTGATTTGCAATTGAAGAAAGCCAAGATAAAGGTAAATTTATACCTGTATTAGCTTGATGCGAAGCACTGTTGCGATTTCTTTTGTTCATCGTGCCTCCTAGCTCAGAAAGTTGCACCCGCTGATTCGCAATTGTTTAAAACCCTTAGAGAAGCGATGTAAATTGCCTCTAGGGTGAAACATCTATTTTGCCAGTGACGATCTCTTGCTTAACAGAAGCGACGAAAGCTTCTTGCTCTGGAGTTAACGAGCCATAAAAAGGAGCTAAATCTTGGACTTCCTCTAGCAGCCCAAACTTATATTGCTTGCCTTCCCATCGCCCCTGTTGTACCAAGGTTGCTCCCTCCAGCATTAACATAGGCACCTGCTGGATAACGCTGGTAACAATCGTCTTTGGAGCCAGTTTGTGCTGATTTTCAATCTCATTGGTGGCATGTCTCCAGCTGATAACGTAAACACCCTTACTTTGGGCAGCTACTTTAATAACACCTATATTGGCTCTATCGGCATCAACGACTAAAACGTCAGTTCCCGCTGCTACTTGCTCTTGGGCAATTTTTCTAGCTTTGTCCGCATCTGACCAACTGTTAAGCCACTTGATAGAAACTGTACTGTCCAGTTTCGTTGCCCGGACACCCCGTTTAAATAAGATAGCCTCTTCTTCCATCACTGGATATGCTTGACCGCCAATAAAGGCAACTTTTTTAGTTTTGGTTTTGAGTCCGGCAACGACCCCAGTTAGATAACCCACTTCCCCACTCCGAAACGCCAAAGCACCCACGTTTTTATTGTTACCGGCATAACTGCTCATGAGGGCAAATTTAGTGCGGGGAAAATCTTTGGCAACTGTTTCGGCGGCGTCGCGATATTCATCACCATGACTGATGAGGAAATCAAAACTTTTTTGGGCATATTGACGAAAAAGTTTCTCACCATCAGCTTCAGGAACGCTAGCAGTATAAGCCACCTCAGCCCCAAGTTCTTTTTCAATCAATTTCAGCCCTTCGTAACCTGATTGATTCCAACCTTTGTCATTTATAGGGCCAGGAAAAAGCATTGCTACTTTAAAAGTCCCGGCTTTTCCAGCCTCAGGTGTAGGTGTAATCTTGCTTCCGGTTGCACCGCAGGCCACCAGAAACAAAGTTAAAACTAGGCAAATAGTTTTCTTGCTCATGGATAGTGGGTAGTGGGTTATGGGTGGTGGGTAGTTGGTAAGGATGACCACTTATTACCTACTACCTCTTGACTAAGGACTCAGGACTACTAAGACACTAAAAGAATTTTGCTTCTAGATTCTATCTACTTTTATTTAATTGGTCTAGCTGGGGTCAGCAGGGAATATCCTCTCTAGAAAGCGTTCATTATATTTGCGATTTTTTTCAATTGATAAATATAAAACAAATTATTTTATGGGGAACAAGATGAGTATTATTGCAGTTATTGATAATATTTCCCCACAGGTTGTTGCCCCAATTTTATTTTTAGCTAACTTATACTAATACTATTTAACTTTTGTGATGCTAAACTTCAGATACTTCCAAGCTAAGCTCCAAGAAGTGCAACTCGCTATCAGCCTCTGCTGAACCTAAGAGAATCGATGGAAGTAATGTGGGTGTTGGTGTTTCAGCGGGCATAACGAATGGGTGAGTTTAAGTTTTCAACTTGCACCTAGTGTTACATTTATTCTTTTTTGTAATATTAATATCGATAAAATACCGGCTATATTCCAAGCATCATCTCCTCCTCTATGGTGAGTTCCTTCAAGGGGAAAATTCAGTAATTCTAATGCCATATCCATGCCAATTTCATTTGGCATGGCATGAATAATCCCAAAAAGAGTTTTGATATTTACAGCAGATTGCAAGTTCATGAAGTACAGTAGCAGCAGTTTGTGAACCAGTTGCGTAGGTGTTTTGGATTGACTAAATCAAGTGCAGTAGCAAGCAAAGTATCAACCATTTT
>NZ_JACJOQ010000559.1:0-10248 GCF_014695635.1 Coleofasciculus sp. FACHB-712
GAGAACCAACGCCCAAACAGCAGGCATTCTTGCGATCGAGTTGATCCCTATTCCCTCTACAATTGAACAATTCAGAATGTCCAGCAGGACTTGCTTTTGCGCGAGAGGGAAAATGAGCCATCGTCCGATTATTCTAGGCATTGTTGGTGACAGTGCCGCTGGGAAAACAACACTAACACGAGGAATTGCTCAGATATTAGGTGAAGACAATGTCACCATTATCTGTACCGATGATTATCACAAGTACGACCGAATTCAGCGTGCAGAGAAGGGAATTTCAGCACTGCATCCTGACTGCAACTACTTGGATATTATGGAGCAACACCTGTCCCTGCTTCAAAACGGACAGCCCATCCTGAAGCCGATTTACAACCACGACACGGGGATGTTCGATCCGCCTGAGTATATCAAGCCGAGCAAGTTTGTGATTGTTGAAGGGCTTCTCGGTTATTCAACCATGAAAACCCGTGACTATCACGATGTAAAAGTTTATTTAGCACCGCCTGAAGCTCTACGCGCTGAGTGGAAGATCAAGCGAGATACGATGAAACGGGGCTATAACGAAGAACAGGTTCGCGAACAATTGAGAAAGCGCGAACCAGACTCAGAAGCATACATCCGTCCCCAGCGCCAATGGGCAGATATCGTGGTAAGTTTCTACCCACCTACAGACACGCCAGAGGAGAACAGTTCACACCTGAATGTGCAATTGGTACTCAGACCGACAATTCCACATCCAAGCTTGACCCAAATTTTGAACCCAAGCAGTCCTAATTACAAACCGGCAATTCGCCTGGAACTTGAGCGGGATATGGGCAAGCCGGTTGATGTCCTAGAGATTGACGGTCAAGCAACAAGCGAACAAGTCAGAGATTTAGAGCGGATGCTGTGTAATGACATCCCTGACTTACTGCCTTTCTGTAGCTTGGACGGTACCCCCAATCTGGGTACTCTCGTCGGGACAACTGGGGAAACGCTCCAAAGTTACCCTCTGGCACTGACTCAGCTACTGGTTGCCTATCATATGCTCAAAGCTGCCAATATCCACCAGTAGGGAATTAAAAAATTAAAAATGCAAAATTAAAAATTGAGAAATTCTATTTTTAATTTTTGATTCTTAATTGTTTTGTTCTTGGTGCGATCGCAACTCTCACGGCACTATCGGGAAAACTAGATATAGTCTTTCCCGGTGCATTTATGACCTATTGCCTCAGAATTGCAGATATACCCCTTAGCGAACGTCCTCGCGAACGATTAATGGCTCAGGGAGCCAAAAATCTTGCAACCGCTGAGCTAATTGCGATTTTGCTGGGCACGGGTCAAGGGGCAGGAAAACTTTCCGCTGTCGGTCTTGGGCAATACATATTACAGGAATTAAGTCAACACCAACGCGATCCGCTGGATATGTTACGAGATATCAGCGTTCAAGAGTTGACGAAAATTCCTGGTGTAGGGCCAGCAAAAGCCACCACAATTCTAGCAGCGGTTGAGTTGGGAAAACGGGCATTTCTATCTCGCCCCGGAGTTAGCACCATGATTGATAGTCCTGCTGCCGCTGCTGCTGCGCTCAGTCATGAGTTGATGTGGCAGATGCAAGAACGATTTGCCGTGGTGCTGTTGGATGTAAAGAATCGCTTGGTGGGTACTCAAGTGATTACCATTGGCACTGCAACTGAAACGTTGGCTCCTCCCCGCGAGATTTTCCGAGAAGTCCTTCGCCAGGGTGCGACGCGGCTGATTATTGCACACAATCATCCGTCAGGGAGCATTGAACCCAGTCAAGAAGATATAGATTTGACCCGTCAGTTGTTGATGGGAGCGCAATATTTAAGTATTCCACTGCTAGATCATTTGATTTTAGGCAATGGTGACTATCTGAGTCTGCGGCAAACAACCACCTTATGGGAGGAGTATCCGCAGGGGGATTGAAGTCGTTACAACGTCCCCATAACCTCTATGCTTTACCCACATCTGTTGAAAACCCTGTCACGCTCCGGGAAAGGGCGAAGCCTTTGGATAGCGAGTTGCCCGTTTTTGTCCTCAAGTTATCGCTCAAATGCGAAAATCCCTACAGGGTTTTTGGACTTATGGGTAAAGCATAGCCATTAATCTTGGGGGCTTCTCAATTTCACAAGTGAGAGTTGCTGATTCATGAAGCAGTCGGGGATCTAAATCGCTGGCTCATAACTCAAATAAGATTTCTATATAGACTACTTTTAAAAAGCTTTCTAAAATTCATGAAAAGCATTGGCAAGATCCCTAGCTTCTCCAAGAAGTCTGGGAGCTGAATCGCTCGTAAAAACCGTCTTAACTAACCGGCATCTTTGTAACAATTTCTGTAACAGAACCCCTGTTCGCATCTTATTGCGTCTAGATTCAGGAGAAAGATACGGCTAATCTTACTATTAACCGGCAATGCTGCTAAAAGATGTCCGAGACTATCAAATTTTGTTTCTATCCTTGTTCCTGTTCTTAGGTATTTGGACAAGAGACTGGACGCTAAGACCGGATCTAATTCTAGTGGTGATGATAACTTGTCTAGTGACTCAGTGGCTAGCAGCATCGATTAAACAAAACTTATCCAATTTGCTTCCGGTACAAGATAATTGTCCCAATGAAATTGATTCAGGTTTAATAAATGTTCCTGTCAAGCTTTCACTACGGAGTGCTTTTATTACGGCTTTAGGTCTCAGTTTGCTGCTAAGAGCCGATAGTTACAGCACAATGATTTTGGCTGGTTCTTTCGCAATTCTCAGTAAATTTATTTTTAATTTTCGGAATAAGCATTTTTTTAACCCTGCTAATTTTGGTATTATTGCCGCGCTTATCTTGACAAAAGATGCCTGGGTTTCGCCCGGACAATGGGGAGATGAATGGTGGTATGCGCTGTTATTTGCAGGCACCGGGGGCACGATTTTAAAACGAGTTGGTCGTTGGGATACAACTGCTGCTTTTTTAGGTTCCTACGCTTTGTTGGAAGCTACTCGCAATATTTGGCTTGGCTGGACATGGGATGTATTTTTACATCGATCGATGAGCGGTTCTTTGTTGTTATTCGCTCTATTTATGATTACAGATCCTCGTTCTATTCCTAACGCTAGGAGTGGGCGTTTAGTATGGGCAGTTTCTATTGGCTGCTTAACTTTTTTCTTGCGAAATCAATTTTTTATTTCTACTGCTGTTTTCTGGGCTTTATTCGCCCTTGCACCTATGACCGTTCTGTTAGATTTTCTCTGGTCAGCACCCCGATTTTCTTGGGCGGAGACTTCTTCACAGACATTCAGTACTTCAGTCATTGATAAACCTGAGGAAACTGAATCTGAGACGTATCTACAAGTGTAAGTTTTTATTAATTACTAGCAGAGGTGACAATGAAGTTATTTCGGATCTGTAAAACTTTAGTGATAACGCTTCTGGCTGTTATTTGCTTTGCTCCGACAGCCTGGGGGTTTTGTGGTTTCTATGTGGCGAAAGCGGATACAAAGCTTTACAATAAAACGTCACAAGTGGTAATTGCTCGCGATCGCGATCGCACTATTTTAACGATGGCGAATGACTATCAAGGGGATGTCAAAGACTTTGCCCTGGTTGTCCCCGTTCCGACAGTGCTTCAGAAAGAACAGGTTCACGTTGGCGACCCTAAAATTATCGAGCGATTGGATGCTTTTAGTGCGCCGCGACTGGTGGAATATTTTGACGAAGATCCTTGTAATTCGGTCATGTACGAGAGGCTCCCTGCACCAGCATCCGCACCAACGTCAGGCGGTGCAAGAGCTAGCAGGGATGAAGACAATAGCTTGGGTGTCACTGTAGAAGCTCGTTTCAATGTGGGAGAGTATGACATTGTTATTCTCAGTGCAAAGGAATCAAACGGTCTAGAAACGTGGCTAAATCGTAACGAATATAAGATTCCACGGGGTGCAAAACAACTGCTGCAACCTTATATCCGGCAAAATATGAAATTCTTTGTTGCAAAAGTCAATCTTAAAGAATTTCAAAATTCCGGTTCTCAATTTCTGCGACCTCTACAGATGGCTTACGAATCGCCTAAATTTATGTTGCCGATTCGTCTAGGGATGATTAACTCTACTAGCGAACAAGATTTGATTGTTTACGTTTTATCGCCTAAAGGACAAGCTGAAGTTACCAATTACCGAACTGTAAAAATCCCCTCGGATGCTGAAATTCCAGTATTCGTCAAAAATGAATTTGGCGATTTCTACAAATCGATGTTTCAAACTTCTTACACTCGTGAAGACAAAAAGGTTGCCTTTCTGGAATATGCCTGGAACATGGGAAACTGCGATCCCTGTTCTGCCGAACCTTTAAATCCAGAAGAACTGCGAAAAGCCGGTGTTTTTTGGCTAGAGAATTATCCTTCGGATGCCCGCGAGTCAGCACCTTTCCGTAGAGCCGTTGTTCCCTCTAATAATGTTTTTATCACCCGTCTCCACGTCCGGTACACCCGCGATAAATTCCCGGAAGATTTGGTGTTTCAAGAAACATCAAATGAACAAAGTTTTCAAGGTCGTTATGTCCTTCGTCATCCCTTTACAGGAGATGTGAAGTGTCAAGCGGGTCAACAGTATAAACAGTCTTTGACTAAACGATTTGAACAAGAGGCGCAGACTCTCGCCAAGCTAACTGGGTGGAATATTCAGGATATTCGGAAGAAAATGCCTGTTGCACAAAGCAATTCTAGACCTTGGTGGCAAAACATCTGGCCTTAATAATGACCTAACATCCTAACCCTCTTTCCTGCAAAGGAAGGGGGGAATTTACAGCTTTGGAGTCAATGTTATTCAAGTTAAGTCGCTTCTCGTTCTAGCAGCAAAGTAACAGGGCCATCATTTTCAATTGCTACCTGCATCATCGCCCCAAATTCGCCTGTTTCTACGCGCAAACCGCTCTGGCGCAACTTAGCGATAAACTGTTCGTAAAGATTTTGAGCGATCGCAGGCGCAGCAGATTTATCAAAAGAGGGGCGGCGTCCTTTGCGACAATCTCCATAGAGGGTGAATTGGCTGACTACCAGCAGTTCACCCTCAATTTCTAGGACTGATTTCTCCCAACGTCCGCTACCATTCTGCTCATCTGGAAATAAGCGCAATTCCAGACATTTACGAGCCATCCACTCCAGTTCGGCTTCGGTATCTGTTTCGGCAATGCCTACGAGTAAATTAAGTCCGCGCCCAATTTTGCCGACTACTCGATCTGATACCTCAACTTGTGAGGATTTAACTCGCTGAATGACAACGCGCATAATTAGCTTCGATACATCTGTTGGGACATGACAATGCCATGTCCCGACTAAACATTAGAGCCGCAATCTATTTGACCTAACTGAGAAAAGCGATTAGGAATTTAGCAATTAGCTAATTCCTAAAAACTATTTCCCAAAGCCTTTACCGCGAGAAGTAGAAGGCAGACAAACACAACTTTTGATTTGTTGTTGCAGAGTTTCTTTATCTAAATCCTGACCAATCAGTACCAACTGGTTTTTTGGTTTTCCTGTCCAATCTTCATCATCGATGGAGAAGCGCTTGCCGCACAAGTGGAAGATATGACGCCGAGGACTTTCATCAAACCAAAGAATCCCTTTGGCACGGAAGACGGTCGAGGGCAGCTGATTATCTAGGAAATTTTGAAATTTCTTGATCGCAAAAGGCTTGTCGCTTTCAAAGGAAATCGAGGTAAACCCGTCATTTTCCAAGTGGTGGGAATGATGATCGTGGTCGTGATGGTCGTGAGTGCAAACGCCATGATCGTGATCGCAACTACTATGATCGTCGTGATGATCGTGATGAGCGTGGTCATGACCGTGGTCATGACCGTGGTCGTGGTGGTGATGGTCGTGACCCTTTTCTGCCTCTTCGTTTTGGAAATATTTGTCAGTCTCAAATAAACCGACGCTGAGGAGTAACGGTAGCGGCACCTGTCCTTTGGTGGTTCGCATAATCCGGGCACCGCCTTTCATATCCCGAATTCTGACTTCTAAGGAGTCTAAGTCGGCTTCATCCACCAAGTCTGCCTTGTTGAGCAGGATGATATCACCGTATGCGATCTGGCTGGCGGCGGCTTCGCTGTTGAATAAATCGAGACTGAAGTTTTCCGAATCTACGACCGTAATGATGGAATCTAGACGAGTCATGTCTCGCAGTTCGGTACCTAAAAAGGTAAGTGCCACTGGCAGGGGATCTGCGAGTCCGGTTGTCTCGACTACCAGATAATCGACCTTTTCTTCGCGTTCCAGAACTTTGTAGACGGCTTCGACGAGATCGTTATTAATGGTGCAGCAGATACAACCGTTACTTAACTCCACCATGTCCTCGCCGGTGGTGACAATCAGCTCATTATCAATGCCGATCTCACCAAATTCATTAACCAGAACAGCGGTTTTGACGCCTTGCTGATTGCTCAAGATGTGATTGAGGAGGGTGGTTTTGCCACTGCCAAGGAAACCTGTAATGATCGTCACGGGTAAGCCGTGCTTGGGGGCATCTATCTCTGGAGATTGGCTGGGAGTGGTGGCTGGTTGCATAGTACGACTTTCAGATTTTCTCAAAAAACGTTGATAGAGCTATACGTAAATTACTGTAGGAGCTAAGCGCTTAGCGCAGTGTAGCTCTAGATCCCGATGATGGATTGAAATGGAGATCCAACCTTTTACTTTATAGCAAGCGAACAGCTTCGCATACGCGCTAACAGAGCGATCGCTCTCTCCCTCCAGCTTACCTAACTCCGAAGAAGGCATTCTCCAATCCTTTTCGCATCGCCTAAGCATTTTTCATCTTGAAGCGAATTTCGATCAGTAAAGCAATGTTGTTAGCGTTAGTGTTAGCGGATGCGAACTGACAAGTCAGCGCTAGGCTAACGCCTCGCTTCGCTAACGCTATCGCGTTAAGTCGATGTTGAAGCGCATGATGTTGTGTTGAAGCCGCATTGCTCCCTAGTTACTCTCTTAAGCACCTACTTTTTGAGACTTAATTAGCGACAAAGTAAAATTTTAATTCGGATGAGTGGATGGCTTGCTGACCAGGGAATTTAAAATACTGATACAGATGCACTTTATTTCTTAAGTTCTAGGAATGGCCCTAACACTCTACAACACCCTCACTCGTCGCAAGGAAGCCTTTGAACCCGTTGAACCCGGTAAAGCCGGGATGTACTACTGCGGCGTGACGGTGTATGACTATTGCCACTTGGGTCATGCAAGAGCTTGCATCGTCTGGGATGTGACGCGCCGTTATCTGCAATTTGTCGGCTATGACGTGCGCTATGTGCAGAATTTTACCGATATTGATGACAAAATCCTCAACCGGGCGCGTCAAGAAGGTTCGTCAATGGAAGAAGTCGCCGAACGCTACATCCAAGCTTATTTTGAGGATATGGCGCGGCTGAATATCAAAGAAGCCGATGAATATCCGCGTGCTACACACACGATCAATGGGATTCAGCGGCTGATTCACGAGTTGGAACAGAAAAATTTCGCCTATCCCGCTGCGGGTGATGTTTACTATGCGGTGCGTCAATTTCCGGAGTACGGTAAGCTGTCGGGACGCAAGTTAGAAGATATGCAAGCGGGCGCGAGTAACCGGGTGGAGGTGGAAGACCTGGAAGCGTCCAAGAAAAGAGATCCGTTTGATTTTGCGCTGTGGAAGGCGGCAAAACCGGGGGAACCCGCCTGGGAATCGTTTTGGGGTGCGGGTCGTCCGGGGTGGCACATTGAATGTTCGGCAATGGTGCGCGATCGCTTAGGCGATACAATCGACATCCACGCTGGCGGTGCTGACTTAATTTTCCCTCACCACGAGAACGAAATTGCTCAATCGGAAGCGGTGACTGGCAAGCCGTTAGCGAACTACTGGCTGCATAACGGGATGGTGACGGTCAATGGGGAAAAGATGTCTAAGTCTCTGGGCAACTTTATCACCATTCGAGAGTTACTCGATCGACCCGTCGATCCAATGGCGGTGCGGCTATTTGTTCTTACAGCCCAATACCGCAAGCCGATTGATTTTACCGATGAAGCAATTCAAGCGGCGACAAACGGTTGGAATACGCTGAAAGAAGGTCTGTTGTTTGGATACAAGTACGGTTCCCAACTAGGTTGGATGGGAAACCCCGCCAATCTCCCCGTCAGCGAGGGGGGACATGACAACGCTGTGGAAAGATTTCAGGCAGAAGTGGATGATGACTTGAATTTTCCTGGCGGGTTAACCATATTGTTTGAACTTGCCAAAGAGTTAGGCAAGCAGGGAAATATCCTCGTTCATCAGGGTAAAACTGAGATCCCACCCGAACAATTAGAAATTTACTGGCATAATTTGGTTAATTTGTCAAGTGTGTTGGGCTTGGAAGTAAGTGCTGACGAGATCGCAAAGCTACAGGTTGAAACTGCCGCTTCTGGTGGTTTCAGCGATGCAGACATTGAGGCGATGATTCAGCAGCGCCAGGAAGCCAGGATTGCGAAAAATTTTGCTGAAAGCGATCGCATTCGCAACGAGCTACAAGCCAAGGGCATTACTTTAATTGATAGCCCGGATGGTACGCGATGGCATCGTAACTAAGATGAGCATCGCGGCAACTCCCTATGCTGCACCAATCGCGATCGCCTTAACGGGATTTTCAGCAGGAGCGATCGCTTTCTTCTTTCTCACCCTCACTCTCGTCATCTGAGTCTCATCCTGACTTTGCCAGCGCTGTTTATAACGCTTTTGAGTTTAGCAATTTGGCTACCTTGGCTGATTGCTTGATTAGGAGAGTGGCTAAAAGCCTACAAAATGGCATCTACACAAAAGAAGAGTGCTAATTCACACCCGTGGTAGAGGCTTTGCGTTTAAAGTTTCCGTATAGTGTATCGAACAACACGTAAATTTACGTAAGCGATCGCGATCGCTTAATCCGGAATTTGCGATCGCAAACGTGTAGAGATCGGTAGCACTACGCAGCTTTTTCAAAAGCTTGATAGTAGCCATACTGAATCAGGGCATTAACAGAGGTGCGATGGGACTGATGCACAAAATTCCAGAAGACACTTCTCACTGGACGGACTACTCACAAGAAATGCTAAGCAGGACTCAACAACAAGTAACGCCCTGGGCATGGATTGAGCAAGCATCAGTAACCCGGACTGAGGATTTTGAACAAAGCCAAAAAGAGGCGACTTCCCAACCGTCACCCCTACATTTAGATTCGACGCTAGAAGAATTAACGCTCTACGACGCTAGTATCGAGTCGGAACGTGCCGTAGAGGAAGCAATCCAGATTTTTGAAGCGAACCCATTGCTTCCTGGCATGATTATTACCGAACAAGGTAATTTCGTCGGAATGATTTCGCGACGGCGCTTCTTTGAATCTATGCGCCGTCTCTACAGCTTAGAGTTATCTTCCCCGCCTTCTCTGAAGGCACTCTACAGCATTGCCCGATGTGAGATTTTAGTATGCGATCGCAACAGTTCCATTGTCGAAACTGTACAGCAGTCCTTAAAGCGATCGCCCGAACTCATTTACGAACCGCTCGTCGTGCAACTGCAATCGGGAATTTGCAGACTCTTAGACGTACATCAGTTACTCATTGCTCAATCGCAGATTCATCAACAGGCAGCAGAAGCACTGCGGCAATCAGAAGCTCAATCCAGAGAGAAAACAACCCAGTTAGAGCAAACCCTGCATGAACTCCAGCGTACTCAAGCTCAACTGATTCAGACCGAAAAAATGTCTGGGTTGGGACAAATCGTTGCCGGTATCGCCCACGAAATTAATAACTCTGTCAGCTTTATTTATGGCAATCTCACCCATGCCAGCGAGTATGCCTACGACTTGCTGCACTTGCTGCACCTGTTTATCCAGCACTATCCTCAGCCAGTGCCAGAGATACAAGCAGAAATGGAAGACATTGACCTGGATTTTCTGAGGTCAGATTTGCCGAAACTTCTATCTTCAATGCAGGTAGGTGCAGAACGGATCTCTGAGATTGTTCTTTCCCTGCGGAACTTCTCTCGGCTCGACGAAGCAGAAGTGAAGTGTGTCAATATTCACGAAGGCATCGACAACACGCTCCTGTTTCTACAAAATCGGCTCAAAGGCAGAGGTATACGCCCTGATATTGTGGTTCATAAAGACTATGGCGACCTTCCTTTTGTAGAATGCAATGCTGGGCAACTCAACCAAGCATTCATGAATATCTTCTGCAATGCAATTGAGGCACTAGAAAAGGAAATTAGTCACAGACAAGGAAATACCCAT
>NZ_JACJOQ010000056.1:0-6701 GCF_014695635.1 Coleofasciculus sp. FACHB-712
GGGGCGAAAGCAAACCCCGTATGTCCTGCCGCACACCCTACATCAAGTACACTCATCTCTGATGTTGGTTCACCTGCCTGCACCATCAGCTCCAGATCGTGCCCTTGTGCGAAAATGGGTGATGTACTGTATGCATTTGCGGCGCGGTCAAATTGCTCTCGGATTGCTTCTTCTGGCTGCATTTTTGGCTCCTAAAATAGGTGTGGGCAGAATGGAAATTCGGTGGAATTGGTATTTTTAGCTCTAAGCGAACCGGATTAAGAAGCGATCGCTTTCTGTGTCAACATCAACGCACGATGCAGGCAATGCCGATAACACGCAAAGCGTTAAAACACGCTCAACCCAGCAATTTCAGCATCTCAATCGCCAGACTCGGAATCAGCGGCATCTCTAGAGACGGGCATCACCAGCACCTTATCAACGCGATTGCCATCCATATCCATCACTTCAAAACGCCAACTCCCCAGATGAAAATGGTCGGCAGCCGTAGGAATTTTCCCTAAATGGGTAATCATAAAACCGCCCATTGTGTGATAGTTTCCTTTTTGCGTTCCCGGCAATTCCTCAATATCTAATATTTCAAAAAACTCTTCCACCGACAACATTCCATCAATCAACCAGGAACCATCTTCGCGTTGTACGGCTGGAGGAGATGTTGTACTATCGATTTCTACATCACCAACGATTTCTACTAAGATGTCGTTGAGCGTAACTACTCCCTGAGTGACGCCGTATTCATCTACAACCAGCGCCATGTGAGTGCCGGTTTGCTTGAATAATTCTAGAACTTTCAGCCCTCCGGTACTTTCAGGCACAAATACCGGCTGTTTCAACGAGAGCGTTAGGTCAAGCTGTTGTCCGGACAGACAGCGCCCTAATAGGTCAGTCACGGGAATGATGCCCAAAACATTATCCAGCGCCCCCTGACAGACGGGAAATCGGGAATAGGCGCTGTTTATAATCTTGCGTTGATTTTCTTCCTGGGAGTCTTCTAGGTCAAGCCAGACAATATCCGGTCGGGGTGTCATTAACGCACTCACGGGTCGGTCTCCCAGGCGAAACACTCGTTCCACCATGTCTTGTTCTGCTTCCTCAAAGGTTCCCGCCTCCGTGGCTTGCTCGATTAAGGCTGTAATATCGTGTTCGGTGATTTCACCATCGGTGGATGGCCTGATGCCCAACAGCCGCACCATCATATCTGTGGAGGTACTCAATAGATAAACAACTGGGGCAGCAATAGTAGCCAACATCCGCATCGGGATAGCAACAGATGAAGCAATCCGTTCTGGATAGTTTAAAGCCAGCCGCTTGGGCACCAGTTCGCCAATAATCAGTGTCAGATAAGTGATGATGAGAATCGCGATCGCTGATGCGATCGCGTTTTTATACGGGGCGATCCAGGCAATCAACCCTAATAGAGGGGTGAGGCTTTTAGCGATGGTTTTTTCGCCGAAAGCACCGGAGATAATCGCCAGGAGGGTTATCCCCACCTGAACAATTGCCAAAAACTGATTCGGGGAATTCGCCAGTTCCAAGGCAACGCGTGCTTTGACATCCCCTTGGTTAGCCAGCTGTTGCAGCCTCACCTTCCTAGCCGAGACGATAGCTAACTCTGACATCACAAAGATGCCATTGGCAACGATCAGTAGCAAAATAATTAGAAATTCGGTAGTAGGGGTCATTTGTCAATGTGTCAGTAATATCGGCGAACGGTGCCTTAGATGGAAGTAGGGGCGATACCCGAAGTTGGATGGTTAGAAAACCAGAGAACCAATGTGCCCACCCCGATATCAAAAGCTGGGGTTCCCCAAAAAAGCAGTAACTATAGAGAAAGTAGCATTTTGTGTAAAGCAGAAATCTATCGATAGAGCAGTCTCGATTTGAACTGCCTTCTAAAATGATGGAGGTAGGGAGGTATACTCCTGCCTTTTTGTCAGAACGAATTAAGCATTTCCTGCAACTGATGGCTTTCTCTTCTATTATTCGTGCCTTAGGGCGATCGCCTCTTACGACAGAACTCCTTTCTAAGCTCGACCAACAACGGTATCTACAGCTCAACGGAATTCCCCGGTTGCCAAAGGGATTGGTGGCTTCTGCCCTCGCGCAAGCCCAAGGACAGAATTTGTTCGTGGTGTGTGCCACCCTGGAGGAAGTTAGCCGCTGTTGCGCTCAACTGGAAGCAATGGGTTGGCAGACGGTACATTTTTATCCGACTTCTGAAGCGTCGCCCTACGAGCCATTTGATCCCGAATCGGAGATGACTTGGGGACAGATGCAGGTATTGGCAGATTTAGTCAAGGCTGAGGCGACAGGAAGTTCTCAGTCCTCAGCCAAGATGGCGGTTGTGGCGACGGAACGGGCGCTACAACTTCATTTGCCGCCTCTTGAAGCTTTTAAGCCTTTCTGCATCACGCTGGAACGCGGACAGAGTTGGGATTTAAACGCCTTTAGCAAGAAGGTGGCGACTCTGGGATACGAACGGGTGCCTCTGGTGGAAATGGAGGGGCAATGGAGTCGGCGCGGGGATATTATCGATGTGTTCCCGGTGTCGGCTGAGTTGCCGGTGCGTTTGGAATGGTTCGGGGATGAACTGGATCAGATGCGGGAATTCGATCCGGCGACGCAGCGATCGCTAGATAAGATTGAGCGGCTGGTGTTGACTCCGACTAATTTTAGTCCGATTGTTCGGGCGGCGTTAGAAGATACGAACCGCCAAGACGCCAAGGTCGCGAAGGAAGAGAGGGAAGAGAGGGAAGAAGAACCAGAGAAGAGTACGCGGCGGTTGTTGGGGGTGGCTTTTGAGAAACCGGCTTCTTTGTTGGATTATTTGCCGGAAAATACGCTGATTGCGATTGATGAGCCGGAGCAATGTCGCGCCCATAGCGATCGCTGGGTGGAACACGCTGAAGAACAATGGGCAATTGCGAATAGGAAGGAGGAATTACCCAAAATTCACCGCAATTTTGATGAATCTTTAGCGGCGGCGGAACGCTTTAAGCGGCTGTATTTATCAGAATTGGTTGAGTCCTCAGTCCTCAATCCTCAGTCCTCCGCACTCAATCTAGCTAGTCGTCCGGTTCCGGTAACGCCGCATCAGTTTGCTAAAATTGCGGAAACTTTGCGGAAGGAACGCGATCGCAGTTTCTCGATCTGGATCGTTTCTGCACAGCCTTCCCGTTCTGTATCGTTGCTCCAAGAACACGATTGTCCGGCGCAATTTGTCCCCAATCCCCACGATTATCCGGCGATTGACAAGTTGCAAATCCAGAAGACGCCGGTGGCGGTAAAATATTCGGGGATCGCGGAACTGGAAGGATTTATCCTGCCAACCTTCCGATTGGTGGTGGTGACAGACAGGGAGTTTTTCGGACAGCATTCTCTGGCAAGTCCCAGCTATATCCGCAAGCGTCGTCGGGCGGCGTCTAAGCAAGTCGATCCCAACAAGTTGCGCCCCGGTGATTATGTGGTTCACAGAAATCACGGGGTTGGTAAGTTTCTCAGGCTGGAAAGTCTGACGGTTAATAACGAAACCCGTGAGTATTTGGTAGTGCAGTACGCGGATGGTTTGCTGCGAGTAGTGGCAGATCAGGTGGGTGCGATGTCTCGGTTTCGCGCCACGGAGGGGAAACCGCCGGAACTGAATCGAATGTCCGGCAAGGCGTGGGAATCTACCAAGAATAAAGTCCGCAAGGCGATTAAGAAGTTGGCGGTGGACTTGCTGAAGTTGTATGCTCAGCGATCGCAACAACAAGGTTTTGTTTATCCACCGGATTCGCCTTGGCAAGAGGAATTAGAAGATTCTTTCCCTTATCAACCGACGCCGGATCAGTTGAAGGCGGTGCAGGATGTGAAGCGGGAAATGGAAAGCGATCGCCCGATGGATCGGTTGGTGTGCGGTGATGTCGGTTTCGGCAAGACGGAAGTCGCCATCCGCGCCATATTTAAAGCGATTACCGCCGGGAAGCAAGTTGCGTTCCTCGCCCCAACGACGATTCTGACTCAACAGCACTACCACACCCTAAAAGAGCGTTTCGCCCCCTACCCAATTGAGGTGGGTTTACTCAACCGCTTCCGCAGTGCTGAGGAACGCCGCAATATTATCAAACGACTGGCGACGGGTGAATTAGATGTCGTCGTTGGCACTCACCAACTCTTAAGTAAGGAAATTCGTTTCCGAGATTTAGGGTTGTTGGTGGTGGATGAAGAACAGCGATTTGGCGTCAACCAAAAGGAAAAAATCAAATCTCTGAGAACGCAGTTGGATGTGCTAACTCTTTCCGCCACCCCGATTCCCCGGACGCTTTATATGTCATTGTCGGGAATCCGGGAAATGAGTTTGATTACTACGCCGCCACCGTCTCGGCGTCCGATTAAAACTCACCTGGCATCATACGATCCCGAAGCGATCCGTACGGCGATTCGCCAAGAACTCGACCGAGGGGGACAGGTGTTTTATGTCGTCCCGCGAGTCGAGGGAATTGAAGAAACGGCTACAAAGCTGCGAGAAATGGTGCCAGGAACCAGACTGGCGATCGCTCACGGTCAATTAGACGAATCTGAGTTAGAAGCGACGATGCTTGCCTTCAGCGCTGGCGAAGCGGATATCCTCGTCTGTACCACGATTATTGAATCCGGCTTAGATATCCCCAGAGTCAACACGATCCTGATTGAAGATGCCCATAAATTTGGTCTATCCCAGCTATACCAATTGCGCGGACGGGTGGGACGTGCTGGCATCCAAGCTCACGCATGGCTATTTTATCCCAAGCACAAGGCGCTCTCAGATGCCGCACGGCAACGGTTACGAGCCATTCAGGAATTCACCCAATTGGGTTCTGGCTATCAACTTGCCACGCGCGATATGGAAATTCGGGGCGTCGGTAACTTATTGGGTGCGGAACAATCGGGACAGATGGATGCCATTGGTTTCGATCTTTATATGGAAATGTTGGAGGAAGCGATTCGCGAAATTCGCGGACAGGAAATTCCCCAAGTTGACGATACGCAGATTGACTTGCAGCTGACGGCGTTTATCCCCGCGGACTACATCACCGATTTGGATCAAAAGATGAGCGCTTACCGTGCAGTGGCTGCGGCGAATTCTAAGGAAGAATTAGTGAGTATTGCCGCAGAATGGAGCGATCGCTACGGGAGTATCCCTAAATCAGCAACTCAGTTGCTGCGGGTAATGGAACTGAAACAACTGGCGAAAAAACTCGGCTTCAGCCGGATTAAACCAGAAAGCAAACAACACGTTATCCTAGAGACACCGATGGAGGAACCCGCCTGGAACCTGCTCAAAGATAATCTGCCAGAACACCTGAAAACTCGCTTTGTCTACACCTCCGGTAAAGTCACCGTTCGCGGTTTGGGCGTCTTGCCTGCCGAGCAGCAGACGGAACATCTGATTACTTGGTTGGGTAAGATGCAAGGGGCACTCCCAGAACCGGCACTCGTCTAATTTACATATCAGTACTGACAGCTCGGTTTGCAGGGTCGAAGAGTTGAAATTTGTCTTTAAGTTTGTCTGCGATTAGATCGGGCAAATCGGTAGTGTCAAAACCTCTTCCTGTCTCCCTGCAAATTTTTTGTTATTTTTGCTACCAATCCTCTATCAATCTCAGGAAAGATAATGAACAAATTGCACTCAAAAAAATTACCTCGTTGGGTACTTCCGCTTTGACTGAATACTTAGTTTTAATGTAATTAATGAATGCAGTACAGCCAAGCTAACTCTGTAAATCTCCTAGATCAGAATTATCGGAACATTTGTTTAACTTATCTAATTCTGTTCTTCTAAAATTGGCTTGAGCTGGCATTTCATGATTTCAACCAGTCGAGAAATAAACTAAATTCAGTCTCTAAGCAATCCCAGCTTAGGTATTTTGACGTGGCATTTGTTTAATTGGTGATTATTTCATCAAATCTTTAAAAATCCTGATAGAATTTGTTCGTAGTTTTATGAAACATTTCTTTAGGGTTTGTATCTTGGAAATAGGGATGAGCAAATACTCAAGCAATTGGAAAACACAAGGGTGAACCTAATGAGTATGATCTGCACAGACAAACAGCCGAATACCCTAGAAAGTATTGCACTCGCTTCAGCAGAAAGCGTACAAGCAGCTAAAGTCGTTCGCTCGCCTAAAAAGCAGCAATTCGATATCCTGCGCCCACTCCGTCAATGGCTGGACGGAATTGCGATTTCTGACCGTCAGATGGCTGAGCTTCTCGCAAAGGCGATTCCGGCACAGTGCCCCTTTGAGCGTGATATCAAGCTATTTGGTCACAAAGTAGGACACATTCCTCCGTTGTGCAAACTGAATCCGTTTTATGACCAACTGGTAGGATTGCGTTTTCGGGCGCTTTGTTATCTAGTCGATCAATGTGGTGTGGATATCCAGTCCTACATCTAGAAAAAGCTAGAGCAAATTGTGCTAAGGCAAGCATACGCTTTCTGGCGATCGCCAGATGACAGTAAAGGTAAAGGTTCAGCATCAGCCCAGTCAATCGCATCTCACCCAGTTGGGCGTCTCCGCTAGACCCATTTGGATGAAAGAAGTTTCCGAATTTTCCTAAACCTACGACGATCCGGAAACTTGCTAGTTTTTAGAAGAGGATGTCACTGTAACGCCGGAAGATGGAAGGCTAGTGCAAAAGGCCAAAGGCGACTTGAGTAACTCCCGCCAGGATGCCTTGCACTT
>NZ_JACJOQ010000560.1:0-21349 GCF_014695635.1 Coleofasciculus sp. FACHB-712
CCAGCCCTTTCTGGAACTGGAGTTTGTCGCCAACTGGCAAATGCTGCTTTTGCGGCTTGGATCGCCTGTTCTGCTTGTTCTACGCTAATCAATCCGATTTTGCCAACCACCTCACTGGGGTTGGAAGGATTCACTGAATCGACGATATCGGATGTGTTTACATATTCACCGTCAATCAGAGGTAAATAGGTTTTACCCAACTGTTCGCGCACGGTTTGCAAGGCTTGTTGCGATCGCTTCCTTTCCTCAGCTTCTGCATAATCCGTATCCGCTGCATTGTGAAAAGGCAAGTTTTGAGTTTTGAGTTTTGAGTTTTGAGCTTTGACTGAAGACTCCGAACTTTCTACGACGGGAGGCGCTAACAATTCCTCAATCGGACGCTCTTCCAGATTTTGTCGCAAGAACGAACTATTGGCAGTATTTTCCAGCAACCGGCGAATCAAATAAGCCATCCCCGGTAGCAAATCCCCATAAGGACAATACACCCGCACCCGATAACCTTTATCGACGAGCGCTTTTGCCAGCTTATCCCCCATGCCGTACAAAACTTGCATCTCAAAGCGACGGCGGGGAATTTTCAAACTTTCCGCGATCGCCATCGCCCGTGCTTGCGATCGCACGTTATGACTGCCAATTGCCGCGTACAAATACTCGTGATTTTCCAGCAACAGCTGGGTCATCTTCTCAAAATTGGCATCGGTTGCAGTTTTATCGCTGTAAACTGGCACCGGCCAATCTTTCTGCATCGCCTTGATGGTTTCTTGATCCCAGTACGCCCCTTTTACCAAGCGCACTGTTAGGGGATAGCCACGCTGTTTCGCCCAGTCAATCAAGCCGCGCAAATCTTGTTCGCTGTCGCGCAGATAAGCTTGCAGCGTTATCCCTAGATCCGTGCGACTCCGGAACTCCTCTTCCATCAACAACTGTTTCAGGATGGAGAGCGTCAAATCTTTGTAGGCATACTGTTCCATATCAAAGTGAACAGCAGCCCCCAACGCTTGGGCGCGACGTAATAGAAGCCGGATGCGATCGCTCACTCGCTCCTCGCTTCCCTTCGCATCCAACGGATCGAACTGCGAATAAAACGCGGTTAACTTGACAGATACCTGAACCTGTGGGATATCTTCTCCATCGGCTTGGTCTATTGCAGGCACCCGCGTCCACGTCTTCGCAGCGTCCGTTAGCTGCTGCATCAATTCTAAATATCTGTCTAAATACGATTGCGCCTCAGCTTCCGTAATCACCGCCTCCCCCAACAGGTCGATGGTGAAAGCCATTTTCTCCTTACGCAATCGCTCAACCGTCTTAATAACCTGTTTAATGCTTTCCCCAGCGATATATTTATGCGCTAAAGTTTCAACTGCTGTATTCACAGTTGTCGCTGCTACTTGACCGGGCATTGAGTCTGGAGACGCAAAGTTGAGCATCCCTTTCAGGCTCGTCGGGAGTTCAACCGACTCATCCGCCAAGTATTCTTGCAAGTGGCGAGCAACTTCCGGTTTACTGTGCAGCGCAGGCAGACAGTCAATGAAGCGAAACAGCTGCACTCGCAAACCAGGATTGCCCATTGCCCAGGCAAGTAATTTATCATCCCAGCGCATTTGGTCGCGCATTTGGGCAAAAAAGGAGCGATTTTCTCTCGTTGCTGCCAACAGTTGTTTGGCAATTTCTTGGGTCTTGACTTCGTAGGTGCTATCAGATATTTGTACAACCACGGCTGGCAGACTCCTAATTCAGGATAAAGGCATCAATGCTGGGAACCCTCTATCTTCTATTTTCTCGATTTCCCAAGCGATCGGCATCAACTTTACTTCCCAACCGCCGCTGTTGACTGTAGCGGATTCAACACACGACCCAGGAACAAAATGCTACCCGACTGCTTGTCCCGAATCAGGAACACAAATGGGCGATCGGCTCGAAACTCTTTGTTTGCCCCCCTAGTCATCCCAACCCCTGTAGACGCAGCTGCCTCAGTGCCCTCCTCATTTACCTCCACGAAGGCTTTGTGAATCACCTTGGAGATGAACAACCCTTTCTTGCCGGTCATCGCCGAGAAGTCAGCTTGAACGCTGAAAGCTTCGGGCATCCCCATATTTGCCAGTACCTTGCTTAGGTCAAACTCTGAAGTGAGGTTGAACTTAGGCACCCAAACTTCAACCATCTGCTCGTATTTGAGGGACGATAGCCACCGTTCCAAGTTTTTTGGCGTCAGCTGCTGCTCCATCTTCGCCAACCCATCCACTTGCTTGGGTAAGAGAATGACCATCGATAATTCCTTGGATATCTCCTCGCCTTGACCGTAGGGTAGCTCTAACACTTTCAAGCTGCCAATATCTGCCCAGCCGTATTGCTCCGTCTTGCACATCATCGGCACGCTAACCTGCTGCGTTGGAGTGACATAAAACGGCTCATCTTTGGTTTTTTGCCGATCGAACGGGCTGAACCAGGCACCTTTAAAGTAAATGGCATTTGTCAGCACCAGCTTGGTCTTAGCAGAGATCGTCCCTGGCGCAATCAGATCTTGAATTTTGTCTTCAGTTTTTTTTGCGACCCAGTTGTTGATCGTGCGGCGAGTCTGTTCAGTCGCACCGGCAAAGTCCACCTCTTGGAGTCCCCCGCCGTAGTCGTTTTGGGTAGTTTTCAAAAAGCGATCGCTAAAGCCATAGCCCTTTTGACCCCAAAGCCGATTCGCAACTGCAATTTGATATCCCTGCTGTTCGCTGGCGTTTAGCTCAGCCATGAGCGCGGCAAAAGTCGGATGCAGGCGTTCTTGCTCTAAGGTGAAGTGGAGAACTTTCGCCATCTCGGTCGCCGTTTGTCCGCCAGCTCCAGCGTAGGTCATGGCGAGTGCCGTTGAAATGCTGTAAGGGGAGAAGAATAGGTTTCCTTCTTGTTTCCGCAGACGGTTATAGAGATCGAGGGCAAACGAGCTGTTGCCCTCCACCACCGTATCTAAAAGTGCGGAAAGTTCCTCTGTTGGTTGTTTTGGAGTGGAGGACGCGGTTTGGCTGGTTAAAATCGGCTTTGGAGTCCCAATCGCATCTGCCTTGTCTGACAACGCAGAGGAATTCCTAAAATAGATACCAGGTTCACGAGCCATCGCGGAACCAACCGAAGCGATCGCCAAACCTACTAAAGCGGCGGTAAAACCCGCGATGAATTGTCTCATGCTGCTTTCATGCAAAATCACATAGCCGTGGTTTCTGAATGTAGCAGATGCCTCTGGTAAGCCCAGCCTAACCTATCTTTTATTCCAAAGAAAAGATAGCTTCAGGAGTTTAATACTCCTGAAGCAGACTGGTATCGTATCGCGATCGCAATTTTGAGTGATGATATAAAACTCAAAATTTGTTTATAGCTGCTTCACTTCAGCAACCAGCTTCGCCACGACATCCCGCGCACTGCCAAATAGCATCATCGTTTTGTCTTTGTAGAAAAGCTCGTTATCCACACCGGCAAAACCCGCACTCATCCCGCGTTTAATTACAATCGTGTGTTTTGCCTTATCTACTTCCAGAATCGGCATCCCGTAAATCGGGCTAGCAGAATCGTGACGAGCCGCTGGATTCACAACATCATTCGCCCCAATCACCAGCGCCACATCCGTCTGCTCTAACTGCGGATTGATATCATCCATATCGTATAGCTGCGGATAAGGCACATTCGCTTCCGCTAGCAATACGTTCATGTGTCCTGGCATCCGTCCCGCGACTGGGTGAATGGCGTATTTCACTTCAACGCCTAGTTTTTCTAAGCCGTCAGCCAATTCGCGGACAGCGTGTTGTGCTTGAGCCACTGCCATGCCATAGCCGGGAACAATCACGACGGAACGCGCATAGCCCAACATCATCGCGCCTTCTTCGGTATCGATGCTGTGGACATTTTTATCGCCCCCTTCTGCACTACCAGTACCACCAGATGCCCCAGCTTTCCCGAAGGCACCAAACAGCACGCTGGCAAGGGAACGGTTCATCGCCTTACACATGATTTCGGTCAGGATTAAGCCTGAAGCGCCTACCAAGGCTCCGGAGATGATCAGCATATTGTTCATCACCACGAAGCCCGCCGCCGCCGCAGCGACCCCAGAAAGCGAGTTCAGCAGCGAAATTACGACAGGCATATCGCCGCCGCCAATCGGAATCACGAACAGCACGCCCAGCAGTAAGGAAATCCCTACCATTGCTAGAAATACAGGTAAGTTGTCTGGGGTAATTAGCAGGAAGGCACTCGCTGCTACAAAACTTACTAATAGGAGGGCGTTGATGGGTTGTTGCAAGGGAAAAGTAATGGGAGAACCACTAATGAGTCCCTGTAATTTGGCAAAGGCCATCATACTGCCAGTGAAGGTGACGCCGCCGATAAATACGCTACTGATAATCGAGAGGTTGGCGTCGAAGGGAATTGCTTGCTGCGTGCCCAAGAGCCGCCAAAATTCTCCTACAGCGACGAGGGCAGAAGCTAAGCCTCCCAAACCGTTGAGTAGACCCACCATTTGGGGCATATCGGTCATTTCTACTTTATAGGCTGCGATCGCTCCCAACACTGAACCAATCAGCAAACCCAACAAAATCATTTCGTAGTTCAACACCTGCCTATCTAGCAGTGTTGCCACGATAGCCACTAGCATCCCGACCGCTGCCCACTGATTGCCTGTGCGAGCTGTCGCCGGTGAACCCAGCTTCTTCAATCCCAGAATAAACAAACACGCTGCTACTAAGTAAGTCAGCTGTATCCCAGTTGGCAGAAATTCCGTCATATCACTTGTTCGTCGGTAATGGGTAATTGGTGATTGGTAATCAGAAAAGTTTTGAGTGTTCGGGTTTGAATTTTGAGTGAGAAATTTCTTCTGTTCAAACTTCAAAGCTTATCCATTACCCGCTTACCTTTTTCTTAAACATTTGCAACATCCGATCCGTCACTAAGAAACCACCTACTACGTTGATGGTTGCTAGCACTACGGCAATTAAGCCCAAAATGACGCTGAGATTTGACTCGCGCGGTCCACAGACAATCAGTGCCCCGATCACGGCAATTCCAGAAATTGCATTTGCCCCAGACATTAGGGGAGTATGGAGTGTCGGTGGCACTTTGTTAATTACTTCAAATCCGATAAAAGATGCTAGGACAAATACAAACAAAGCGCCAATTAAGGTTTCTGTCATTCAGCTCAATACTCCTTCTTGATTCAGCGGTCAAGGTGGACACTGCCCACCGACAATCTTCAAATTGGATACCTAATTTGATAGCCAAGAAACCCGTTTTCTAGAGAGAAAATGGGTTTCCTCCACCATTTTTCTAGACGTTAATCTTTACCTGAGTCAAACCATCCCGGACTCGTTGATTGAGAATCTCACCGTTATTAGAGACGCAGGTACTACTAATGATGTCATCCTCAAAATTCAGCTGCAATGCACTCTCTTTAATCAGGTATTGCACCAAAGTCAAAACATTCTTGGCATACATTTGACTGGCGTGAACCGGCATAGACGCAGGTAAATTCATCGGGCCAATAATCGTGACTCCGTTGCGCTGTACATCCTTGCCAGGTTCCGTGCAGGCGCAGTTGCCGCCTTGCTCAGCTGCCAAATCGACAATGACCGCACCCGGTTTCATCTGGGCTACCATTTCCTCAGTCACCAGGATGGGCGCTTTTCTGCCCGGAACCTGAGCTGTGGTAATGACGACATCGGCTTGCTTGACATGCTCGGTGAGGACTTCCTGGGTGCGTTGCTTAGAGGCTTCAGAAACTTCTTTCGCGTAGCCGCCCGCTGCCACAGTTTCTTCATTCAGCTGCACTTCGATAAATTTCGCCCCTAGGCTTTGCACCTCTTCTTTCACGGCAGGACGAATATCAAAGGCTTCTACGATGGCACCTAGGCGTCTAGCAGTAGCGATCGCTTGCAGTCCCGCTACTCCTGCACCCATGATAAATACTTTTGCCGGTGCAATTGTCCCAGCTGCTGTCGTCAACATCGGGAAGAACTTCGGCACAGCCGCCGCTGCAATCAGTACCGCCTTGTATCCAGCCACTCCCGCCTGAGAAGACAAAGCATCCATGCTCTGCGCCCGACTGGTGCGGGGGATCAATTCCATACTGAAGGCGGTGACTCGGCGCTCGGCTAAACGCTGGATTAGGTTTGGATTTCCCAAAGGATTTAGAAACCCAATCAACACGCCTCCTTCCTTGAGCTGATGAATTTCATGCTCTTTCGGCGGATTAACTTTTAATAAAACATCCGCCTCGCGCCACAAAGCACCTGTATCCGAGACAATCGTTGCACCAGCTGCTTTATAGGCGTCATCAAAGAAAAATGCTTGCTCACCAGCACCCGCCTCTACCCACACTTCTAGACCCTGTTTTACTAACCTGCCTACAGTGTCAGGCACCAGTGCCACACGACGTTCGCCAACTTCAACTTCCTTTGCAACCGCAATTCTCATGAACTCTCCCAATCAATTCTACGAAACCCTTCTGCATCCTATCCTTTTGCATCCTAGGCGGATTTCTAAATTCCGATCCGTATCTTTAACTTTGTTTTATGAATTTAGAGTTCCACACTCACGCACGTCCTAAGACGATATCACCTAGAACCCCTTTTCAAAGCTTTAACAGATGATAAAAAGCTTTCTCTTAAACCCTCTGGTGCCTATAATCTCTGGCGTCAATTCAGATTAATTGAAGGGTTTGTTTCCGGCTGATTTTTTCAAATTTATTCAATAAATAACCAAAAAAATACATAATGATATACATTAGTACATAAAAAAATGCCGAGCAGCGCGATCGCGCCGAGCGGCAACTAGTTTAAAATCAACTGTCTTTATGAGCCGGTCTGGTTCCATTGCCCTAACCTGAGCGATCGCTCGACTCAAAAGCTCACTAAGCTTGCATCTGGGGCACTTTCTTCCGGCTTCCCGCGTCACGGGGGAGGATTCATTCGAGGCGGCTACATCCCCGCTTGAGCCAAAAATAGTAAAGTTTAGTAACGAAGCCCACTCTCTAGCCCATTCTCTACAGTTGAGATACAAGAGCCTATGTTGTCAACAAAATCCTTTAAGCGACGCCTAATTTCTGCCCTAGCGGCGACGGGTTGCGTGCTAACGGGCTTTGCCAGCCTCACCCAAGCACAGAGTCTACCCGGTTTAACCATTTTTAGCGGTGTTGAACGGCAAAATCAGCTGAGCTATCGGTTAGATTTTGGCGGTCAATCGGATGCTTGGGATCGCTACCGGCTCAAGATTCCCGCCAAAAAAATGGAATTAGGGGCAGCTCAGTTTGTCATCACTTATCCCGATTACTATAAGGGCAAGTTTGACACGAAAAACGTTGAAGTCCGTGTCAAAGGGAAAAAGCTGCCCCTCAAAGAGGTTGTCTGGGACAAAGAAAATTACAAGCTTCTGATTTATATGCAGGAGCCAGTGGCTGCTGGTAACAGCGTAGATTTAATCTTGTCTAACGTGAAAAACCCACCTTTTGGTGGAACTTATTATTTCACGGGTGCGATTCTTACTCCCGGCGATGTACCGTTGCCCCGTTATCTCGGTACCTGGATTCTGAGTATTAATTAAAGGTACAGTCTACGTCCGCTTCTGTGGTACAGTCTACGTCCGCTTCTGTGCAGCCAAGGGGCGCTTGTAAAAGGAGCGCAGTGTGATGCTATGCTGGAGAATCGTGACTTTTTCTATAGCGGCGATTCTAAATCTGGAGTAAAAACCGATGACTCAGCGCACTCTGGGCGGCACTAATCGTAAGCAAAAAAGAACATCTGGTTTTCGAGCACGGATGCGTACCAAAAATGGTCAGGCTGTCATCAAAGCTCGCCGAAAAAAGGGACGTTATCGCCTTTCCGTTTAGAAACACAAGAAGGATGAAGGATGAATTTATTTCGCCTTCATCCTTCTTTTAAGCCACCCAGGAGGGCGGAGTTTCTAGTGGCATTATCCAGAGCAAATCGACTCAGGCACCGGCAAGATTTTACCGCTGTGTACCAGAGCGGTCTGCGTCGCAATGCCCCTCACTTTGCTTTAAGAGCGTTGAGGCAATCAAGCGGCGCGAAGGGCATGAAAACTGCTGAAGTGATGCCAACCCGCATCGGCATCTCCATCAGCCAAAAAGTCAGCAAGCGAGCAGTCATCCGGAACCGGATCAAGCGACGGATTCGGGCAGCGATTCGTCAGATGTTACCTCGCATTGCACCTGGCTGGCGGTTGGTCATCGTTGTGCGACCCATAGCAGTGGAGTGCGATTATGGTCAAATTTTGCGAGAATTAGAGCAGTTGTTGGCAGAAGCAGAGGTACTCAATGGGCATCAAAGAGGAAACCTTCTATGAAGGCGGTCCCCACATAGGTGATTTGATTATTAATATCCTGCTGGGATTTACAGTCATCTGTATACCTCTGACGGTAGGGGCAATTGTGAGAGCGCTTTGGTTGCGCTACCGGATTACAACTCGTCGTATCTCGGTAACGGGTGGTTGGATGGGACGCGATCGCACCGACATTATTTACTCAGAAATTGTTAATGTCGTGAAGGTTCCCCGTGGAATTGGTCTCTGGGGCGATATGGTAGTCACTCTTCGAGATGGCAGTCGCCTGGAACTCAGAGCTTTACCTCGATTCCGGGAAATTTATGACTACATCAACGAGAAAATGGCAGCCAGAACCGGCAAACCAGCGGATGGTTCCGCGAGTCGATAGAATTGCCTCAAAAGTCAAGAAATTTTAGATGCTCGAATTGAATTGTCAATTGCTTATCTAAAATTCACCAGCGACTCTACCCTGGCTTTTGTGTGTTTTATAACCCAAAAATCACAAACATTAGATAACTTAGATTAAGATTCTCCACAAGCTACTAGCGCCCCCTCTAACTCAGAACGAATGGACTTTGGTATCGGGTTTCTCTCCAATAATGTCATGCTGCCAATCCTGGATTTCTTCTACGGGATTGTGCCTAGCTATGGTCTCGCCATCGTGGCGCTGACACTTGTAATTCGCTTTGCTCTCTATCCCCTGAGTGCTGGCTCCATTCGCAATATGCGGCGGATGAAAGTTTCCCAACCGCTGATGAAAAAGCGACAAGAAGAAATTCAGAAGCTTTACAAGGACGATCCTGCAAAACAGCAGGAGGAAATGAGCAAGCTGTTCAAAGAATTTGGCAATCCCTTAGCTGGCTGCTTCCCGGTGTTGCTGCAAATGCCGATTCTCTTTGCATTGTTTGCCACCTTGCGGGGATCGCCATTCTCGGATGTGAACTACACGGTCAATTTGCAAATCTTTCCTCAAGAACAAATTGAACGGATTCAGCCGCAAGCTTTCGTGACAGCGCCACAAAACATTTACTTTTCAGATGGCGTTCATGCCCCGATGGCAGCGCTGCTGCCGGGAGGGAACCGCCTGACGGTTGGGGAAAAGGCTAAAATTGAATTTCAAACCGTGGAGGGCAAACCCCTTCGGGAACTCCTCGCCGACTATCCTGAAACTAAGCTGATTCCCCGCTGGAAGGTCACTAAAGGCGAAGAACGGGTACAGGTGAATGAAGATGGCACCGTGGAAGCTCTTCAGCCTGGGGAAGTCACCGTTCAGGGAACACTTCCAGGACTAGCGGCAGATAAAGGATTTCTCTTTATTGATGCCTTAGGTCGTGTGGGCGCTTTTGATGAAGACGGAACCATTCACTGGGATATCATCGGCATGGTGCTATTCTTTGGCATCAGTTTGTATCTCAACCAAGTTCTCTCCGGACAGAACGATTCCAGCGATGCAAACGCCCAGCAGGCTACGGTCAACAAAATTACCCCAATCCTCTTTTCTGGGATGTTTTTGTTCTTCCCCCTGCCAGCAGGAGTGTTGATGTACATGGTCATTGCTAACATTTTCCAAACTGCTCAGACGTTTATTTTGTCGCGCGAACCCCTACCAGAAAACCTTCAGAAAATGGTAGAAGTTCAAGAAAAAGAAACGAAAGCAAAGGAAAGAGAAGCACTTCCCTTTGAACCAGGTCGTTCTAAGAAAAAGGCTTCGAGTTAGCTATGAGCGATCGCAGAATGCAGCGGGGTCAGCAGTGGCTAGAGCAACTCCTGCAACTAGCCGAATTTCCTACCGGCGTTAAAGAAACCGCAATCCAAACGATTCCACAAAGCAGCGACTCCTCCCAAGCAGAATTAGAAACTTACTGGTTGACAATCGATGAAACCAAACTAACATCCGCACAAATTCAAGCCTTAGTAGGTTCTGAAGGTGCGACTCTCGATGCCATCCAGTACCTTGCCAATGCCATTTTGAACTTGGGTCAAGAGCGGGAGGAGCAGACGGCTTACACCATTGAACTTGATGGCTATCGCGCTCGGCGTCAAGCGGAACTCCAGGAACTTGCTGAGGATGCCGCTCAGCAAGTTCGCTCTTCTGGTCAAGAATTTGAAATAAAATCCTTGTCTTCAGCAGAGCGGCGTCAAGTTCATACTTTTTTCCAAGAGTGCGACGATTTAGAAACCTATAGTCGGGGTCAAGAACCAGACCGGCGTCTGGTTGTACGATTAAAAAATTAAGACTTAAAAAAGGAAAATGAGAAATAATTTTATTTTTTATTTTCCTTTTTTAATCGGGTTGGAAGGATGGCTGAAGCATTATGAAGGCGATTTATATTCCTGGGCTTCTGAAAGCGCCAGAGCGCTCAGAAGTCATTCAAATTGATGAGTTTTTACCAGAACTGGAAACTTTGACGCCCGTGCGCGGACAGATAAAAGTTTCCCATCAAGGAAATTACCTGGATGTTTCTGTGAAAGCAGAAGCAATTGTCACTCTCACTTGTCATCGTTGCTTGCAACAGTATAATCACCGTCTAGCTATCAACACATCAGAAATGATTTGGTTAGATGAAGGGGCTGATCAACCAGACACAGGGCCTGTAGAACGAGAAACACCACTCGAAGATTTGTTGGAAATGCTGCCGCCGCAGGGTCATTTTCAGCCTGATGTTTGGCTATACGAACAAATGTGTTTGGCGATTCCCCCAAGGCAGCTTTGTGACAAAGATTGTTCGGGGATTCAACCAGCAAATACGAATGGCTCGGACAGTTTATCTGACCGCCGATGGGAAGCTTTAAAAGCACTCAAAAAACAATTTCCTAAATAGTCAGCGGTCAGTGGTTAGCGTCAGCGGCAAGAAACAAACAAGTTAAGGGAACAAGCATCGCCCTTGCGTATACTAACTGAACGTAAGGCGAGATGCTTCTTCTTGGTTTTTACAGGGAGTTGGCAACTAATCAAGCAACAATGATTGTACGGGCGGGTTAAATGGAGAGAGTTTTGGGTTGCCAAGATTTTTGTTCGCGCCCTACCAACTGACCACTGACCTGGAGACGCGACAACCGCAAGTCTTCTACCAACTGACATCCTATTAACAGCTATGAGCTTCAGTGAAGAGTTTGAACTGCTGCTACGCGCCCGATATCCATTAATTTATATTCCAACTCCCGAAGAGGAGAGAGTAGAAGTAGCGATCGCGCAGGTAGCTCAACGGTTAGGCGATCGCCCAGTCTATATCTGGGATTTTGTCGATGGCTATCAGGGCAATCTCAACGATGCCGGTTTTGGACGACGCAATCCGGTTCAAGCATTAGAATTTGTAGAAAAAGTGGCAGCATCTGCCCCAGGAATCTTTATTTTGCGGGATTTTTCCCGTTTTTTAGAAGATATATCAGTTTATCGCAAGCTGAGGAATCTGTCACGGCGTCTGAAATCCCAGCCGAAAAATATTGTCATCGTCGCGCCGCAAATTGCCATTCCAACGGACTTGAGTGAAGTCTTAACCATCCTGGAGTTTCCGTTGCCAGCGCCAGCTGAGATCAAGACAGAAGTGGAACGCTTACTCGGTGCCACAGGTAAATCCCTCACCAGCAAAATTTTGGATGAACTGGTGCGTTCCTGCCAAGGGCTATCGATGGAACGGATTCGTCGTGTCTTGGCACGCGCGATCGCGACTCACGGAGAGTTGCGCCCTGAAGACGTGGAACTGGTGCTGGAAGAAAAGCGTCAAACCATTCGCCAGACCCAAATATTAGAGTTTTATTCGAGTAGCGAGAAAATTTCTGATATTGGCGGCTTAGATAACCTAAAAGACTGGCTGCTGCGGCGTGGTGGTTCCTTTTCAGAACGAGCAAGGCAATATGGTCTCCCTTATCCCAGAGGGTTACTCCTTGTAGGAATTCAGGGAACCGGAAAATCGCTGACGGCAAAAGCGATCGCCCATCACTGGCACTTACCTTTATTACGCTTAGATGTAGGGCGTCTTTTTGGAGGATTGGTGGGAGAATCGGAATCTCGCACCCGGCAAATGATTCAACTAGCGGAAGCTTTAGCTCCTTGCGTACTGTGGATCGATGAAATTGACAAAGCTTTCTCTGGCATTGATGGCAAAAGCGATGCCGGAACAACCAGCCGCGTCTTTGGTACCTTTATTACTTGGCTGGCAGAAAAAACTTCACCTGTATTCGTCGTGGCGACTGCTAACAATATTCAAGCTTTACCTCCGGAAATGCTTCGCAAAGGTAGATTTGATGAAATCTTTTTTGTGGGTTTGCCCGAACAAGAGGAACGCCGTGCCATTTTTGCGGTACACTTATCCAGGCTGCGGCCTCACAACTTGAGTAGTTACGATCTCGATCGGGTCGCATACGAAACCCCCGATTTTTCTGGGGCAGAAATTGAGCAAACCTTGATAGAAGCGATGCACATTGGCTTTAGCCAGAATCGAGACTTTACTACCGATGATATTTTAGAAGCCGCCAGTCAGATTGTGCCCTTAGCTCGGACTGCCCAAGAGCAAATCCAGTTTTTGCAAGATTGGGCAGCCGCCGGTAAAGCCCGTATGGCATCGAGACACAGCCCTTTGAGTAGTCGCTTTCATCAGCTGCAACAACCGGAATCACAAGCATGAGTTGGTCGGGTTTAGCAAAATTTATAATTGGTTTCTTCCTAGCGATCGTCCTCCTCGCTGTGGGTGGTGGTGCTACCGCCTATTACTTCTTAACTAAACTGTCGGCTCCTCCGCCCAAGCCGGTTTATGCAAATGATAAACCAGAGGTAAAAGCCAAAGCTTCTCCTAGCGCTGTCAAGACAACATCGGCGTCCTCCGCTCAACCCAACCCAACGCCGACGCCCAGCACTGCTCCTGCTAAAGTGCTAGAACCTGGAGCGTATACCGCTCGCGTTACCTGGCGCGAAGGTTTAAGCTTACGAGAGGCACCAACTTTGGAAGCCAACCGCGTCGGTGGGGTCGGATACAATCAGAGGATTGTAGTCATCAAAGAAAGCGATGATAAAAGATGGCAACAGATCCGTCTGGAAGAGGGCGAACAACAAGGCTGGATCAAAGCCGGTAACATTGAGCGAGTTGAGACAGAACAACAGCAATAGGCGAAATCTGACAGAGATTTCAGTGCGGGGGATTGCAGTACAAGCATAGAGTTCCCCCGTTTCTGTAACCTTGGGACGTGTTAAGAAAATTAGCTTAATTTAAATCTTAATTGCAATATTCCAGCAACTTTTCAACCTACTAAAGTCTGGTGGTAGGTTGTAAAACTGTAAGTCACAGCTATTTTTAACTTGGCTGCTGGAGCGCAACAATGTTCAATAAAAACTCTCATCAAGATTTATTAGGATCTGCCGTTATCGCGGCATTGGGTGCTGGTATCGTTACTTCTTTTGCTGTAAGTCAAGGTCAACACCCGCTCGTAGCTTTAGGCATTACTGGTGTAGCGGTGATAGTTGCCTTAATTTTTGATGCTAAGGTTTAGTTTAATCGCTGAAAATGTCTAGAGTTTCTCAAAAACAAGACCTAGAAACCATCTAGCTTAAAGTATTCTCTCTGTAGTTAGTAAACAAAAAACGTGAAAATAACGTAAAATAAGCCAAAAATAGCAGTTAAAACTTCTCTGAAAACTTCAGTGAGTGGATTAGCTGCTAAGAGTTTTGCAGGACAAGAATGGAGACGCTTGCCTATCTTTATGTAGCAGTAGCTTACGAGGAAACGACAGATCCTCTGGCTTTTCCAGTTATAGAAAAGTTAGAACTTTTTAAGGATCTCAATCGGCAAAAGCTTTCTAGCACCGCGACAAGCTATCTGCTATCGCTGGCTCTAAATCTAGCTTTCCTCAGTTTGCTCCACAGTGCTAGCGCAATACAGATAGAGGATAGGGGTGCTGAAGTGACGGCTTTGCAAACAAACTTGATGGCAGCCAACTACTATAAGGGACCTGTCACTGGATACTACGGCAAGTTGACCGAGGCAGCGGTGAGGCGTTTCCAAGCGATCAGTGACTTAGACGCTGACGGCATCGCGGGTTCGGAGACCCTAGAAGCATTAAAGCGATATCTGGAGAGCAAAAGCAAGAAAAGTAAGCAGTCGCACAACACTCCGCAGACGAGTGCAATGAACATTGGTAAGCGCGGGTTGCGACTGGGCGATCGCGGTCGGGAAGTCACCGAAGCTCAGCAAAGGCTGAAAGCGGCTGGTTTTGATCCGGGTTCTATTGATGGAAAATTTGGCTGGAAAACAGAGCAAGCTGTGAAGCGCTTTCAAGTGGCGAGGGGTTTAAAGATTGACGGCATTATGGGGCGGGAAACCTGGTTTGCTGCCGGGTATCTTGCGACTTCAAATTCTCCTTACTCGGTGATCGTAATGGCTGAGACTACCGAAACGCTGCGCCAAGTGCGCCAGTATGTGCCGAATGCTTATCTGGATACTTCCAGTAGCGATTCAAATATTCAGGCAGGAGCATTTGCCACTGAGTCTGGGGCAGAACGTCAGTCAGAGATGTTGCGATCGCAAGGACTGAATGCACGAGTGGTATATCGTCGATAGAGAGTGCGATTTGATGCAATCAATCGGCTAGACTGGCGTTAAAATCTATGCTGTAAAAAGTAATGGAAACCCTTGCCTATCTTCATCTAGCCTTAGTCTACGAAACACCTGTACAAGAAGCCGGTGTTTCTCCGGTTGGGGAAAACCAGGAATTTCTGACCAGATTGAATTGGAAAAAACTTTCTAGCCACGCAACGATTCATTTTCTATCGATTGCCGTTGCCTTAGCGATGCTAGGAATCTCTTCTCAGGCGTTAGCACAGAGAACGCTGAAACAAGGCGATCGCGGTTCTGAGGTACGCGCATTACAACAGCAGTTACAGGCGCGAGGCTTTAGTGTGCCCGCCACTGGAAATTTTGGCTCGCAAACTAAAAATGCGGTGATTCGATTCCAGCAAGCCAATCGGCTCACACCAGATGGGATTGTGGGTCGAGGAACCAGGGCAGAATTATTTAATCAAGTTAGACCGACTATAAGCCAAAGCTTCAACAATGACCCGTTTACCCTGCCACCTCCGGACAGAACTCTTGACTCGCTTCCGGAAAACCCTACACTGTCTCCTCCCAACATCCCTACACTGAGAGCAGAAAATATCTATCCAGAAGATATCTATTCAGAAAATACCTATTCAGAAAATACCTATTCAGACATTAGGCTTGTCCAAGAACAGTTAGCACAGGCAGGATTCAACCCCGGTCGTATTGATGGAGTATTTGGTCGAAATACGGCGCAAGCTCTCAGGGAGTTCCAGGCAAGTGTAGGTTTATCCCCCAGCGGGACGATTACTTCA
Organism: Coleofasciculus sp. FACHB-712; assembly: GCF_014695635.1. Classification (NCBI taxonomy): domain Bacteria; kingdom Bacillati; phylum Cyanobacteriota; class Cyanophyceae; order Coleofasciculales; family Coleofasciculaceae; genus Coleofasciculus; species Coleofasciculus sp. FACHB-712. The sequence goes on from NZ_JACJOQ010000560.1 coordinate 15,650, forward strand.
GAAACGCTGCGGGCACTAGACGACTACGTTGCCGGTCGTCCAAGTCAACAACTAAGTGACTACAGCAACCGGAACGACAGGAGTCGTAGAAGTCTCCAACCTGGCGATCGCGGTTCCGAGGTCGAGGATCTCCAACGGCGATTGAGCGATCAAGGCTTCAACCCTGGTCGCATTGATGGGGTTTATGGTCCCGCTACCCAGCGAGCTGTCAGGCGGTTTCAGCAAGCTCGGCGTTTATACCCTGACGGCATTGCAGATGCACGAACCCTACAGGAATTAGGAATTAATTTTGCTGAGAATCGCTACGTGGTAGTCGTACCAGGGAATTACACAACATTGAATAAAGTCCTCCGCTATGTACCGAATGCGGATCTAGGGCCGAAATCGAAACGAGGTTCCTATGTAAATGCAGGGGCATTTTCCAATCGGCAGCTTGCCGAAAGCCGCTCCGAGCTACTGCGATCGCGCGGACTAGATGCACGGGTGGTATATCGCCCCTAGGCACTGGTATGGTATAGCTAGTTGATGAAATTGACCTTCTTAAACTGTCTATCAAGAGTTTGCCAGTAAAATTATGGAAACCCTTGCCTACCTGCATCTTGCCCTGGTCTACGAAGCATCTACGAACAGCGAGTTTCCTATAGTCTGGAATAGCCAAAAAATTTTTGAAGGACTGAACCGTCAAAAGCTGTCTAGTAGAGCGACTTTGTCTCTGCTATCGCTTTTTGTCTCACTGAGCCTTTTAGGAATGTCTCAAGCTTTAGCAATACTTGAGCCAGGAAACACTGGCGCGGAGGTAGCCACTCTCCAGCAGCGCTTACAGCAGCTAGGCTATTTCAAAGCAGGTATCACAGGCAATTTTGGCCCGATTACAACGGAAGCTGTGATCCAATTCCAGAAAGCTAACGGGCTGGAACCGGATGGCATTGTGGGACCGCGAACCGAAGCCGCCTTACAGAAGAAGCGAGGCAAGCCAATCCAGGCGCAGGCCAGCCAATCTCGGCAGGTCAGACAGGTCAGCCGCCCACGTTTCCAGTCTGTCAGGCAACGTCCTCAGCCGGTCAGCAAGGCTTCTCAGGCCAGCCAACGTCCGAGGAGTGGAGTCCTACAGGAAGGAGACAGCGGTCCGGAGGTAGTAGCCCTCCAGCAACGGTTGCAAAAACAGGGCTATTTTCAAGCAAATATCACTGGCTATTATGGCCCGATCACAAAAGCAGCCGTTAACCGATTTCAGCAAGCGGCGGGAATGCCAGTAGATGGCATTGTCGGTTCGGATACCCAGGCAGCTTTGATAGGTGTGGGAGGCGGAGAGGATCGGACTCCGCCTAAAAATATCGCTTCTAGCGGGCAGATCCTACAATTAGGCAGTAACAACCGGGAGGTGGTAGAACTCCAGCGACGGTTGCGGAAACTGGGAATTTTGCAAGGGGCCATGACTGGCTACTTTGATCAAGACACCAAAGATGCCGTAATTCAGTTTCAGAAATCGCAAGGTTTAACAGCTGATGGAATCGCTAGACCCAATACTATATTGGCTCTGAAAAATACAAGCGACCGCTTTAATACAGCTTCTAGCGGACAGATCCTACAGTTAGGCAGTAACAACCGGGAGGTGGTAGAACTCCAGCGACGGTTGCGGCAGATGGGAATTTTTCAAGGTGCCATGACTGGCTACTTCGATCAAGACACCAAAGACGCCGTGATTCAGTTTCAGAAATCGCAAGGTTTAACAGCTGATGGAATCGCTAGACCCGATACTATATTGGCTCTGGAAAATACAAGCGATCGCTTTAATGTATTGTCTTTACAAAAGCGTCTGAAAGAAAACGGCTTTTATCGCGGACCATTAAATGGGGTTTTCGAGGCGCAAACCAAAGCAGCAGTTGAAGCTGCCCAACGTGCTTATGGTCTCAGCGCTGATGACATCGTCAAGGGACGTTTTTAAACAAACATAGCAATTAGCGATTAGCTATACTACTAGCTAATCGCTATGGTGGAAGTGGTGCATCCCGCCCTAACCCTACTCGATCGCTTTTTAAATAGGTAGTAAGGCCCGCTGACAAGTCGGACAGATAGCGTGAATTGTCATCTGACAGTCAAGCAGGTGATACCCTTCTTTTCTGGCTGTTCGGGTGCCGGTTTTCAAAATCGAGTCATTTTTGAATTCAATCGTCTTGTTACACCGAACACATATCAAATGGTGATGGTGATGCGGGTAAGGTTGATTGAGTTCGTAATGCTTATGTCCTTCCGCTAGTTCAAGTTCGCGCAAAATGCCTAGCCGAGCCATTAACTTTAAGGTTCGGTAAATGGTGGATAAGCTTATGTCCTCACCTTCACTGTGCAACAACTCGTGGAGGTCTTCAGCACTAAGATGCTGACCTCTGGGAAGATGTTGAAAGACATTCAGGATGGTTTCCCGTTGGGGAGTTAAACGCCAGCCCCGCTCGTTCAGTTCAGCCTTGAGTGAGGTTGCTGTGTAGAAAGACATGTTGACCTTCTCAAGAAAGTAGCCCTATTGAGAAGAATAGCGAATTCCTAGAATATTTGCAACAATCGAAGCTTATTGAGAATAATATTTAATAAGAAACAAGGCGAAGAAATAGGGAAAGCAACTGGAAAAAGGAAGCAAGATAAGTTAAGAATTATATCTTTTGCTTTTTTCTTTTTTCCTTTTGACCACTGCTGTGAGTGTCAGTTGTTACTTGTGGGATCTAGTTTTATGCCTTGTCCCTGCTGGGTGCAGTATTTACCGCTTTTTACCACTGCTTGCCGCTCCCTGACTTTCTATATTTGAAATCACAAAACCCTCCTTAAAAAGGGGGGTTTTGAGAAATTAGTATTGGGCAGTTGTGAAAATGAAATTACTATTTCTTAGCCTAAGGACTCCAGATAGTCGCGTACACGGTTGCGGCGCTTGGGTTGCCGCAACTTTTGTAAAGCTTTGGCTTCAATTTGACGAACTCGTTCTCTAGATAAATCCAGAGCGCGACCAATTTCTGCCAAGGAGTAAGGATGACCATCTCCTAAGCCAAACCGCATCCGAATCACATCTCGCTCGCGGCTGGTGAGATCGGCAAGCAGCTGCTGCAAATCTCGGTGTAAAGCTTCTCGCATTAACACTTCTTCGGGAGATATGCTGTCTGTTTCCAGCAAGTCGCCTAATTCTGTGTCTTTCTCTTTTCCTACTTTAATTTCTAAAGAGACAGAACGAGGCACCCGAAGTAAAACTTCCCGTACCTGCTCCGGTGTCATTTCTAACTCAACGCCGATATCCTCAATGCTTGCCGTGCGACCTTTTTCTTGAGAAATTTTGCGCTGAGCTTTCTTAATTTTGTTGAGCTTTTCGGTGATGTGAACCGGCAGGCGGATAGTACGACTTTGAGTTGCGATCGCTCTGGTAATTCCTTGACGAATCCACCAGTAAGCATAGGTGCTAAACCGATAACCCTTGGTCGGATCGAACTTCTCAACCGCCCGTTCTAGCCCAAGGGTTCCTTCCTGGACTAAATCCAACAATTCCAGTCCGCGATTTTGATACTTCTTCGCCACAGAAACCACTAGACGCAGGTTGGCCTTGATCATGTGTTCTTTGGCGCGAATGCCAGTGGCCTGAATCCGCTCTAGATCTTCAACTGCCAGACCTGCTACTTCTGCCCAGCGACGCTTCCCAGCAGCTAATGTAGGCTTCAGGTTGCTCAGCTCAATACCCGCTTCCGTCGCCCACCGTTCCAAAGAAGGACGGTGCCCCAACTGAGATGCTAGACGATCGTGTACTTCAATCAGATGCACATACGGCTGAATCACTGGATCTGCCTGGTTGGCAGTATCATTTCTCAGCTCCAGCAACCGCATATGACGCTGGACTTTTTGAGCTTCCGAGACTTCCTCATCTCGCCCTAATAACCGAACCCGGCCAATTTCCTGAAGATATAACCGAACCAGATCGGTAGTACGACGGCTGGCAGTTGCCCGTAGAGATGCCTCGCCGAGTCGCCCGTACTCTGCATCTAGACCTTCCATCTCAGGGCTATCGAGATCATCCACCGGGGGTCGAGCATCGTCGTTCAACACGGCAGACCCAAAGTTGTAATCTGGCAACTCGGAGTCAAATTCTGTATCTGTCTCTGCATAAAAAGGAGTGCCTGGCATAGGGATCTCTCAATTGCGTCCGGAATAGTCTTTCAATTAATCACTTCACTACTTATTGCTAGAATTCCCACCCTCCAGGACGAAACAGCTAATGCTTACCTTTCTGTTACTTTCTGTTACATCTAGCTGCATGACACTTACTGAATTCATCGATATCGATGGTTATGCAGGCAGGGACGACGTGACATTCAGAAAAACCTGTCTCTAGTAGGATTCAGATTTCTATCTTTGGGTAGTATAGGCAGCGCTCAATCTTAGAGTAGTGATTTGGGTCAAAGGCCAAGTTAATCTACATCACCAATTGAAGGATTTCCTGAAAAATCCCTAGGGTTAAGAAAGAATATTGGCTCAAAGAGTTCCCTATAGATGGTTTTAAGGGCTAAAACCTAGCTATACTCAGGTTTGCTGTCTCTTAGCATGAGTGCTTCAACTGCTGAGAGTGGGGTAACTTCCCCTTTGAGCAAGCGATAGACTTGGTAAGAAATCGGAACTGAAATTTCTTCTCGATCCGCTCGTTGAATCAGCACGGAAGCGGTGTTGACCCCTTCAGCGGTTCCTTCCAGCTCGGTTAAAACTTCGGAGAGTGTCTTACCTTGAGCCAATCTGTAACCGACCTGATAATTGCGACTGAGACTGCTGTTGCAGGTGGCGAGTAAGTCACCAAGTCCTGACAATCCATAAAACGTTTCAGGTTGTGCCCCCCAGCAGTTGCCGATGCGGATGATTTCAGTGAGACCACGGGTTAACAAAGCGGCTTTGGCATTCGTTCCCAGTTGCAAACCATCACAAGTACCGGCAGCGATCGCCATCACGTTTTTTAGCGTTCCGCCGAGTTCCACTCCCAAAGGGTCAGCATTGGTATAAACCCGAAAACTGGGGGACGAAAACACCGCTTGCACCGACGAGGCAGCAGCGGCATCCCGGCTGGCTACTACAGTAGCGGCTGGCAATCCTTGTTGAATTTCTTTAGCAAGATTTGGCCCCGATAGAACGACCACTGGGCGAGTCGGAAATGCCGCCTGCCAAATTTGTGAAGGGGTGCAGGTAGTGACAGGATCTAATCCTTTGGTAGCGGTGACGAAAATTGGCTTAGAAGAGACAGCCTTTTGTACATTCGCCGCAACCTCGGCGACACCTTTCATCGAGATGGCGGATAAAACAATTTCAGCATTCTCTAGAACCGCCTCTAAGCATAGGGAAGACTGACGCGACCACACACGGACGTGATGACCGTTCTGAGATGCGAGAGAGGCAAGGGTCGTACCCCAAGCGCCCGATCCAAGAATCGCTATCGTGAGTTTTGAGTTTTGACCTTTCGCTTCCCTCAAGGGAATGATTTTGATTGAGTTAGAGGAGTTCTGGTCACTCATAACTCTTGAATCGAGGATAGCGTTCCATCAATTCCCGCACCTGTTCGGCATGATAAGAACTCCGAGTCAGGGGAGAGGAGACGATTTGCAGGAATCCCAGCGACTCGCCGCACTCTCTCCAAGCATCAAACTGAGCAGGTGTGACAAAGCTATCGACTTTCAAATGCTTTTGGGAGGG
>NZ_JACJOQ010000561.1:0-8923 GCF_014695635.1 Coleofasciculus sp. FACHB-712
TCTTGCAAGAGCGATCGCACGTGAGGAAATTCAGCGGCGTGTTGGGATAACCACTCCAACGTGCCATCCGTCGAACCATCATCCACCAGCACCACTTCATAGCCGCTGACGACACTACCAGCACTCAACTGCTGGTGTTCCATTGCTCTAAGGCATTTTTCTAGAATCGGCTTGCGGTTATAAGTTGGAATGACAACGCTAAAAAACACGATTTCCCCCGGATGACAACACTTTTAGTATCTCTCAAAGAACTGTAAGCCAATGAACAGAAAGCATTTTCATCTATCCCTTGGTGCCCCAGATGACTATGGCTGTAGATTAATCTGTGCTATTCCTGACAAGACTTGGCATAGATTAGTTGCATAATAAGAACTCGTTGTTTTGCGGAAGTGAGAGATCAATGGGTCGTGCTACCAAAGTTGTGCTGGCATATTCAGGGGGAGTCGATACCTCCGTCTGCATCCCATACCTGAAGGAGGAATGGGGAGTTGAAGAGGTAATTACCCTGGCGGCGGATTTGGGACAGGGAGACGAACTAGAGCCAGTCCGGGAAAAAGCGCTAAAATCGGGTGCTAGCGAATCGCTGGTTGCCGATGCTACAGAAAGTTTTGTCAAAGATTATGCGTTTCCAGCGATTCAAGCGAACGCTCTCTATGAAAATCGCTATCCCCTCCAGACTGCTTTGGCACGTCCGCTGATTGCCAAACTTTTAGTCGAAGCGGCTGAAAAATACGGTGCGGATGCGGTGGCGCACGGATGCACGGGGAAGGGCAATGACCAAGTTCGGTTTGATGTATCGATTGCGGCGCTGAACCCAGATTTGAAGGTGTTGGCACCAGCGCGGGAATGGGGGATGAGCCGAGAGGAAACCATCGCTTATGGTGAGCGTTATGGGATTCCTTCGCCCGTGAAAAAGAAATCTCCCTACAGTATCGATCGCAATTTATTTGGTCGCAGCATTGAGGCGGGACCCCTAGAAGATCCTTGGACGGAACCGCTAGAAGAAATCTATGCGATGACCAAAGCGATCGCTGACACGCCCAATGAGCCAGAATACGTTGAAATTGGCTTTGAAAAAGGCATCCCGATCTCCCTCAACGGTGAAGCTTTGCCGCCTGTCGCGCTAATTACGAAACTCAACGAAATTGCAGGAAATCACGGTGTCGGGCGGATCGATATGATCGAAAACCGCCTAGTAGGTATCAAATCGCGGGAAATCTATGAAGCCCCGGCTTTAATGGTTTTAATTCATGCCCACCGCGACTTAGAAAGTCTCACCTTAACCGCAGATGTGACCCACTACAAGCGCGGTATCGAAGAAACTTATACTCAGCTAGTTTATAACGGTCTTTGGTATAGTCCGCTCAAAGCCGCCCTGGATGCCTTCATTCAACAAACACAGGAGCGGGTATCGGGAACGGTGCGAGTTAAACTTTTTAAGGGCAACTCGATGACTGTGGGGCGTAAATCTGAGAAGTCCCTTTACAGCCCAACGTTAGCAACTTATGGAGCTGAAGACCAGTTTGACCATAAAGCTGCTGAAGGATTTATCTACGTTTGGGGATTACCGACTCGCGTTTGGTCGCAAAAAGCGAGAGGCTAGTTTGAAAGTTTTGAGTTTTGAGTTTTGAGTTTTGAGTGAGAAAACACATTCTTTTCATTCAAAACTTAATCGCTCATTACTCAAAACTTTTTCTAATCTCCCTCGATTGAACGCTTGGCTTCGCGGGACTCTAGCCAAAGAGGAACGGCAATCCAGGCAATCAAAAGGAACAACGCGATTAAACCAAATTGAGCGACCCACACAACTAATTGTTCCAGGGGTACCAGTCGCCCTGCGAAAAAGGACAACGTGACCATTACCGATGCCCAAGCAGTCGCCCCAGCTATGTTATAAGCCATAAACTTGAGGAAGGGCATTTGGGCAATTCCAGCGAGAGGACTGGCGACAATTCGCAGCACAGCCAGGAAACGACCGAGAAACACTGTTTTTCCGGCGTTCTCGCTCACTTGTTGCTTGAGTTGTAAGAGTTTTTCTTCGCGGATGCGGAAAAATCCCCCAACTTTCACCAGCAGGGGCCAGCCGCCTTTTCTGCCAATCCAGTAACCGCAAGTACCACCGACAACTGCACCAGCGATCGCGCTTCCTAGCACGAACCAGTAACTCAGTTCCTTACTTCCCGCCAAGAAACCCCCGGCGAGAGTAATCGTTTCACCAGGGATGGGAATGCCAAGATTTTCCAGCAAAATCCCCAAAAAAACTGCCCAGTAACCGTAGTGGTGGGCAATTTCTTTGATATTTTCTACAGATACAAACTCTAAAGACATTTATCTGGGTCTTTACATAGATTCATACTTCTATCATAGTGGCTCGATCCGCTCAGGGTGTCAATCAGGGCGGGAAATCTTGAGATTGTTATCGAGACGGCTACGAGCGAGGATTTTGCCCCTAGCACTCAAGGGCGATCGCACTCCTCTTCATCGGCAAATAGGCAGCCCAATATCTTTCTTGAGGAAATAAGGATTAAACAGGCGAGTTTACGTCTTTTTCGATTTGCTGCTTCGCCTTAAAAAAACATTTTCAGCAGGTATACCGACGGACAGATGCCAAATTTTAATTTTATTCTTATTAAGACTGTTAAAAAGTAATGCTCGTCAGGACTCAAACCAAAAACCAGTTGTGAGTGAATTTGCAACTGTGGCTGAGTGAGGACTTCTCTAGCTTTACCCTTGAGGAGAGGAACTCTAAGATAGAGGTATTTTGTTTCTAATATTATTTTATGTCTAAAGACTCAATAAAAGTGCTTTTAATTGAGGATGACGAGGATGACTATATTCTGACGCGCGATCTCCTCTCAGAAATTGAGCGAGAAAAGTTTGATCTCGAATGGGTAGATAGTTATGATGCTGCTTTAGAAAAGATTCAGATGCATCAACATGATGTCTATTTAGTGGACTATCGTCTTGGCGCACACAACGGCTTGGAATTGTTACAAGAAGCCATTTCAACTAATTGTAAAGCGCCGATCATCTTGCTGACCGGGCAAGGAGATCGGGAAGTAGACTTTGCAGCAATGAAAGCGGGAGCCGCCGATTACTTAGTTAAGGGGAAGATGGACGCGCCGCTATTAGAGCGGGCGATCCGCTACTCGATCGAGCGAGTCAAAACGTTAGAGGCGCTGCGGGAGAGTGAATCGCGGCTAGAGAATATTCTTGGCTCGCTCGATGACAGCGTATGGTCGGTTTCAGCCATCACTAGGGAGCCGATTTACATCAGTCCGGCGGCGGCGGAAATTTATGGTCGTCCAGTCTCCCAGTTTTTCGAGCGCCCGAACCTCTGGCTGGAGGTGATTCACCCAGAGGATCGAGAACGAATAGAAGCGATGACGCAAGCGTTACTCCAAGTCGGTGCAGCAGACGAAGAGTATCGTATTTTCCGACCGGACGGGCAAGAGCGTTGGATTCGCAATCGCGCTCATCTAGGGCGTGACGCGAATGGGAATGTCATCCGAATCGATGGTTTGGCTGCCGATATTACCAAACGCAAGCAGGCAGAAGAAGCCTTGCGGTCAGCTATGCGCGAAAACAGCCAGCTAGCGGCGGCGATCGCTAACCTGACAACTGGAGTTACAATCACCGATCCAACTTTACCTGACAATCCAATTATCTTTGTCAATCCTGCTTTTACTGCCATCACCGGCTACTCAGCGGCGGAAGTGATGGGTTCTAATTGCCGCTTTCTACAAGGGAAAGATACCGATTTCACTGTTGTGAAAGTGATGCGAGAAGCGATCGCATCAAAGCAACCGATTATGTGTGTAGTCCTGAACTACTGCAAAGATGGGACACCGTTCTGGAATGAACTCACCATCAACCCAGTTTTTGATAACGAAGGGAAACTCATCAACTTCATCGGGTTGCAGAACGACATCACGGTTCGCAAGCAAACCGAAGAGGCAATTGAACGACTGCGCCACCAAAACGAACTAATTCTCAACTCAGCGGGTGAAGGAATTTATGGTTTGGATATTCATGGAAACGCCACCTTTGTTAATCCATCTGCTGCGAGAATGCTGGGATGGGAAGTTGAAGAACTCATTGGCAAACCCTTGCATTTTATTTGCCACCATTCAAAAGCCGATGGCGCTCCTTATCCGCGAGAAGCGTGTCCAATTTATGCAGCCTTTAAGGATGGCACAGTTCAACAAATAGAAGAAGAAGTCTTTTGGCGAAAAGACGGTACGAGCTTTCCCGTTGAGTACATCAGCACCCCCATTCGAGAAAATGGTCAGTTGGTGGGTGCAGTCGTTACCTTCCAAGATATTACCGAGCGCGTAGGGGCAGCTACCAAGGCTGCCCAAACCCAGGAGGCTTTGCGTGAGAGTCAAGAACGTTATGAACTCGCCGTTTCTGGTGCTAACGACGGACTTTGGGACTGGAATTTAAAAACAAACGAAATTTATTTTTCTCCCCGCTGGAAATCCATGCTGGGCTGCGAGGAGAGCGAAATTAGCAATACGCCTGATGCCTGGTTTGAGCGAGTGCATCCTGAGGATATCGAGCAGTTGAAAGGGCAGATTTCTTTACATCTGGAAGGGCTGACCCCCCATTTTGAGAACGAACATCGCATACTACACAAAGACGGAACATACCGTTGGATGCTAATCCGGGGGATGGCTGTACGAGACACGAATGGGAAAGCCTCTCGCATGGCTGGCTCTCAAACTGACATCACCGAGCGCAAGCAAGTTGAGAAACAACTCCTCCATGATGCTTTTCATGACGTGTTGACAGGCTTACCAAACCGAGCCTTGTTTAGGGATCGGTTGGGACAGGCAATTGAACGGTCAAAACGAACCAGTGACTATTTCTTCGCCGTCCTTTTTCTAGATATTGATCGCTTCAAGGTGATTAATGACAGCTTGGGACACATGATTGGCGATCAATTGCTGGTAGCGATCGCGCAGCGGTTGAAAACTTGCGTGCGAGGTGGCGATACAGTTGCGCGGCTAGGCGGAGATGAATTCACCATCCTGCTCGAAGATATCAAAAATATCAACAATGCCACTGACATTGCCGAGCGCATCCACTTAGAACTGATGTATCCTTTTAAGCTCAACGAACAAGAGGTATTCTCTTCAGCAAGCATCGGCATTGCTATCGGGGGCGGTTCGCAAAGTGCCCCAGCCATCGGATATGACTGTCCTGAAAATCTCCTGCGCGATGCTGACACCGCAATGTATCGTGCCAAATCGATGGGGAGAGCGCGTCATGAAGTCTTTGATACCACCATGCATACCCGCGCGGTGGCACTCTTGCAACTGGAAAACGACTTGCGGCGTGCGATCGAGCGGGATGAATTTCAGCTTCACTATCAACCCATTGTGTCATTGACAACTGGCAGGCTTGACGGGTTCGAGGCGCTTGTACGCTGGCAGCATCCGGAGCGCGGTTTAATCTCTCCAGCGGAATTTATTCCCATTGCCGAAGAAACAGGTTTAATTGTTCCCATTGGGCTGTGGGTACTCTACAATGCATGTTACCAAATGTATGATTGGCAGCAATTTTATCCAGAATTACTATTAACAATCAGTGTTAATCTTTCGAGCAAACAGTTTTTACAACCAGATTTAGTCAAGCAAATCGATCAAATTTTGCGGGAGACTCGCCTGGATGCGCGAAGTTTGAAGTTAGAAATTACTGAAAGTGCAGTTATGGAAAACGCAGAATCGGCAATCAAAATGCTTTTCCAACTAAAAGCTTTAGGCGTGCATCTGCATATTGATGACTTCGGCACTGGCTATTCATCCTTAAGCTATCTGCATCGGTTTCCCATCGATCAGTTAAAGATTGATCGTTCTTTTATTAGTAGAATTGGGGCGAAAGACGACAGTTTAGAAATTGTCCGTGCTATCGTGACCCTGGCTCATACTTTAGAGTTAAATGTGACAGCAGAAGGGGTGGAAACAGCCGAGCAACTCTTTCAACTGAGAGAAATGGAATGCGAATATGGGCAAGGATATTTTTTCGCTAAACCCTTAACTCAAGAGTCAGCAAAAGAATTAATTGTTACAACACAGCAGCTTACCACCGATTTCAATTATTTTGCCTCAATCTTTGCAAAACCTCAATAATCTTATGTGCGCTGAGTAGATGACTGAAATTTAGTATTGCTTAATGTTAGGTTTTGCCAAGGCGAAACCTAACTAGGCATTCTGCAAAACTATATTTTATAGTGTTGAGTTTTCCGCTTCATTTTCCTTTAGTGGCAATTCAACAATCTCAAACCAGTATTTTCCCAAAGCTTTCATCACAGAAACTAGAGATTCAAATGTGACTGGCTTAGCAATGTACGAGTTTGCGCCTAAACCGTAAGAACGATAGATGTCTTCCTCAGCCTTTGATGTAGTCAGCACGACGACTGGAATAGGTCGCAGTTCGGGATCGGCTTTAATCTCCTGGAGAGCCTCCCGCCCATCCTTTTTAGGCATATTCAGATCCAGCAGAATTAAACCTGGACGGGGCGATTTTCTTAACTGAGTATACTTACCCCGATGGTAAAGATAATCCATCAGATCCTCACCATCTACAACAAAGTGTAGATCGTTAGCGAGTCGGCATTCTTCTAATGCATCCTTTGCTAGCAGCCGATCGTCTTCATCATCGTCAGCCATCAAGATGGTAATTAATTTTCCAGCTTTATTCACAGCGTTTTACTCACACCAAATTCCAGTACTTTCGCATAATTTGCAGTCGCGAAAAAAGGCTTGCTTTCTGAGATTGATCAGCAAAAATCTAAAATTTAAAATTCCAAAATCTATCACCTAGATTGCTTAATAGGTAGCGTGACAATGAATGTCGCCCCCTCCCCTAATATGCTTTTTGCTGTGATAGTACCACCATGACGCTCGACTATTTTACGGCAGATCGCTAAACCAACTCCCGTTCCTTCATACTCGTTACGACCGTGTAGGCGTTGGAAAACTGTGAAGATCCGATCCAGATACTTTTCGTCAAAACCAATGCCATTATCTTCGACCATAATTTGACACATGGGACGAGCTGATAAGTCTTGTGTCCAAAGCTGCTCGTCCCTCTCTAGTAATTGACTCCAAATCTTGACGACGGGTGCTTCTTCCTGACGCCGAAACTTCAGCGCATTGCTAATCAAATTCTGTAATAATTGCCGCATCTGCGACGGATCAGCATCAATCGTTAGCAGCTCGCCAATTTCTACTTGTGCGCCTACCTTCTGGATATGCACCTCCAAATCAGACAAGACCTCTTGTAGCACGTTGGTGATATTGACACGAGTAAAAGGCTGAGCTTTGCTTGTTACCCGCGAGAAGGCTAGGAGGTCATTAATAAGAGTTTGCATCCGTTGCGCCGCTTTTTGCATCCGCTCTAGGTAGTCCTTCCCCTCATTAGTTAGGGATTCCCCGTATTTGAGTTTGAGGCGATCGCCAAAGGCTTGAATTTTCCGCAATGGTTCCTGCAAGTCGTGGGAAGCGACGAAGGCAAAGTCTTGCAATTCCCGGTTGCTTTGTTCCAATTTGAAGGTATAAGCTTTTAATTTTTCCTCTGTTCGCTGTCGTTCGGCAATTTCAGCTTCGAGTTCTGTATTAATAATTAATAATTTTTGGGTACGTTCTTGCACCCGTTCTTCGAGCATTTCGTTGACGCTTTTGATTTCTGAAAATTTTTGATTAAGTGTCGCCGCCATCGACTTGAAGTTGCGAACTAGAGCGTCCAGTTCTGTCACCGGACTATTAGGCCAATCGATCAATTCTTGCTCTGAAAGTTTATGAGGCAGGTTTGTCGTTACTTGCGCTAGTTTTGAGAGGGGACCAACTAAGCTGCGGCTTAGAAGGGTTGCAAAAATAAGCGCGATCGCTGAAATTAGCATCAAAATCGCTAAACTATTGGTATGAACGCGCTCTATATGGCGGACGTCTGGTGTCGCAGACAATTCTGCAATGAGAGTCCAAGGAAGTTGGCTATCAATCGGAGTCTCTTGCACAAAGAACGAATTGTTCCAACGCACCATGACAAGCCGACTGCCACTTATCGGTAGCCACTGATAAGTCATCGGCGCAATTGGACGAATTTCGCCATCCTTACGACGATCAAATGTTTGCATTGCTACTCGCTCAGACAGAGTACTAGCAATTACAGATTTTCTGCGATCGACGAGAGTAATTTGTAGTCCCCGCTCGTCAATATTTGATTTTAGGAGTTCGTCAATACCGTTCAAATCGAGTTCTGCAATGACTAAACCACGGAAGCGATTATCTCTTAGCACGGGTACGCTGAGAATTACCTTTTGTCCGTTCACTACATCCGATAGAGTAGGTTGCAGAGTATTATTTATTTCCTTAAAGTAGGGTTTAACAGCAAGATTCAATCCAATAGTGGACTCTCCCGCTTCATTCTGTCGTGGTGAAGATGTAATTGCTTTACCTTCGGCATTGACTACATAAATCTCATGGAAATCTGGAAATGTCCGTCTAGCAAATTCTATACTTGACTGCAATGCATCCAATTTGGTAGGCTCATCAGCAGCAATCTGAGCAAATTCTTGAACTGCCTTTAGATGTTGCTGATGCCAAGAACGCATTTCAACAACTAAATCTATAGAAGCCGCCTTGAGTTCTGCATTAGCTGTTGTCTTGATGTTATCAATTACGCGGCGGCTGTCTAAAACCATAAGAATTAGAGTAGGAAAGAAGACAAAAGCTACTAACAAATTAAAAACAGTTTGTTGCAAAGAAAGCGTGCTAACTGCTTGAGGACGACCTAGCCATTTATGAATCGGTAAATGAGTCAGCATCAAGCTAGCAATTAAAGCATTGAAAATCCCGTTTACAGGCTGCTTTAACAAGATAATCAACGCTTGTGTAGTATCTACGTGCAAGATAATGGC
>NZ_JACJOQ010000562.1:0-28266 GCF_014695635.1 Coleofasciculus sp. FACHB-712
TTGGCTGAGCGCTATCGGAATCGACGGCGGCACTTTACGCGCCGAGTGCATCTACTCGCAGGCATCATCAACTTTGAGCTAGCTCTGGTTAGCTGATTCGTGCAAGAGGTCTATTAAGTCCATCAAAATTACATGGGGTTGCCACTCCTGTGCTTTGGTTATACAGTCCAAACCATCGGTGGCTTCCCTAATTTCAAAACCTAATGGCTCTAACATTTTTACTAGAATTGAGCGATTTTCCCATTGATCGTCGGCGATGAGGATTTTGCGCTTGTCGCCCAAGTAACGAATAATGGGGCGTTCATCTATTTGGGTGACATCTGCCCACTGGTCAACTAAGGGTAAATCTAAATCAAAGTAGAAAACGCTACCTTTACCTAAGATGCTGTTAACTTTGATTTCGCTGCCCATCATTTGCACTAATTGACGGCTGATTGCCAAGCCTAAGCCGGTGCCTTCGCTTTTGCGATCGCGCTCTCCGACTTGGTGGAAGGGTAAGAAGATTTCTTCTAGTTGCTCTGATGCCATACCGACGCCAGTGTCTTCTACTTGAAACCGGAATGTTCCGTCTTGATAGCTGGCTTGGAAGGTGACGCCGCCGGTAGTTGTAAATTTTATCGCGTTGCTAAGTAAGTTGATTAAGACTTGCCGCAACCGTTTTTCATCGCCCTGGACTGCCATTGGAAGCGGGGCGATCGGTTGGTAGGTTAAGTAGATGTCTTTTTGTTGGGCACGAATGCGGCACAGTTCGACGATGCCTTCAAGGAATTGGGGAAAATGAAAGTGACTCAAGTGGAGTTCCATTTTCCGGGCTTCTATTTTGGAGAGGTCTAAGATGTCGTTGATCAGGGTTAATAGATGTTCGCCGCACTGGTGAATGACGCCTAAACCATCTTTTTGGGGCTCATTTAAGGTTTTGTCTCGTTTGAGGATTTGGGCATAGCCGAGGATACCGTTGAGAGGGGTTCTCAGTTCGTGGCTCATGTTAGCGAGAAATTCGCTTTTGGCGCGGTTGGCGGATTGAGCGGATTGTTCAGCTTTTCGGCGATCGCGTATTTCTTGTTGCAGTTTTAGCGTTCGCTTTTGGACTTTCCCCTCCAGCATCCGGTTGTAGTTTTCTAGTTGCTCGTGGGAAAGTTTCAGTTGTATTTGCGATCGCTCTAGCGCTTCCTCAGCCCGCTGGCGCTCCAGTTCGGCGCTAACTCGTGCTGCAAAGAGGCTCATAATTGATTTTGCCCGTTGCTCCTGCACGAGGGGCTTATCATCGATAAAGCAAATATGACCAATTGGCTTACTGGATGTTGAATCTAAAAGGGCAACTCCCAGGAAACACTCTCCTCCCAAAGCCGCTAAAGCTTCGCCTTTGGGGAAGAATGACTGGACGTTTTGGGGATAGCAACTGATGCCGTTGTTTTCAACCAGAGTCTCTTGTGTAAAGATGCTTTCGCAAGGAGTATGGACTAAGTCGTACTCAAAGTTGTCACCCAATTTGTCTGAATTCCAAAAGGAAAGCACTTTGGCTCGGACAGGTGTATCGTCCTCCCAGGCGGATGCTTCTGCCACGATAACGTAGCGAACTCCAAGCGCTGCGGCTAGATGCTGTGCAAACATCGGGTAGAAATCTTTGCCCGTAACTGAGGCGGTTCCGGCGATCAGATCCTGTAAAGCTTGTTCTGCTTGCCTGCGCTCGATAATTTGGCTATTTAAGTAAGTGAGAGAGTTGGTTAATTTATCTCGCTGTTCTCCCCGGATATCTGCTGAATTGACTTCTATTAAGGCTGAGTCGGAGAGGTTGCCACCTAAAGCTACGTGACTGGACTTCACAACTTTGACAGCTTCGCCTTCAGCATTAAAAATAGGGACTTTAACGATGTCAAATAAATAGACTTGCCCATCGTAACGAGTTACAGGTTCTTGAGAGATGTGGAGCGTCTGCCCGGTATTCACGACATAGGCGTCATCCACGACAGACTGTTGGGTAGCATCCCGGTTATTTAGAGGAATATCTGTCGGATCGCGATCGCAAAGCTGTTCCAGTGTCATGCCGTAAAAGTCGCAAAATGCTTTGTTGGCATAAACTAGGCGCGATTGGGAGTTTTGGCACTTTACTAAATTTGGGATGGCATCTAAGACTTGTGCATACATCTCCGCCCGTTGACGCAGTTCTTTCTCGACCTCCTTGCAATCGGCTAGTGTCTGCTCTAGCTCGGCAATTTGCTGACGCAGTTTCAAGGATTCTTGATTCTGCAATTTGCCGGTACTGGTTTTACTGCGTCTATAACTTGTAACCATCTATTCTTCCTTCTATACCTTTTGGTTTTAGATATATCGAAATTAAGTTAAGCGGCTCAAATTCAACATTCAACACGGACATAGCACTCTCCTCGACCTTCTTGGAGTTTCCAATTAAATAGTCAATGATGCTCGCAGTTCGTTGGCGAAGTCATCCCTCTGTTAAGGAAAGGAGGAATAATATAGGCTCCTAGTGTCCGTATTTAGGATTCCCTAAATTTGGAAAAAAACTCTAATGTTGAATGTTCTTTAATGTTAAGAAATACAAAAAAAATATTATTCCTTTATGAAAAAAGTAAAAATTTTCTTTTTTAGGCTTGACAATCAGTAGGCTGGATTAATGATTTGTAGGATGGGTTGTCGATAGCGTAACCCTCACAGGTGTTGGGTTTCCTGCGTTAATCCAACTAAAGAAATATTCAATTTAATGCATCCGCCGACTGAATTAAGAACATTTGAATAAAAGACTCGCTGCAAGCTTAATGGGGCAATTGATAGAAACGGCGTTAAAAATTTCTTGAGAAACCTGCGTTGATGAAAGACATTGATGAGTGTTATTGTCAAGCAAACAATGCGGACGCTTTCCTTCGCGCCGGTTCTACCCTTCCAAGTAAGCTAAAATTCAAGCAGAATCAGCATTCCGCGAACTAGCCTCCTCATGATTGAAAGTCTGCAAACCCAGCTTTACGAACTCAGTGAATTTGCCAACCGTCTCGTTTTTATCCAGCTGCAACATCTCAGCGTTATCAGTATTGGCATTATCTTTGCAGCCGGATTGCTCACCAGTCTGACCCCCTGTATGCTTTCTATGTTGCCCATCACCCTTGGCTACATTGGGGGCTATGAAACCAAAAGCCGCCTCCAAGCAGCTGCCCAGGCTACCTGGTTTTCCTTGGGATTGGCAACAACGCTGGCAGGGCTTGGTATCTTAGCGGCGTTGCTGGGGAACGTCTACGGTCAAGTGGGATTTGGTTTGCCGATCCTGGTGAGCATTCTTGCGATCGCAATGGGGCTAAATTTACTAGAAGCTTTGCCCCTTCCGTTGCCTGCTTGGGGTGGGATGGAGTGGATTTCCAAAGAATTACCAGCGGGAGTGCGTTCCTATCTGATTGGTCTAACTTTTGGGGTGGTTGCGTCCCCGTGCAGTACTCCCGTGTTGGGAACGTTACTGGGTTGGGTTGCCACAACGCAAGACATGGTATTAGGTGCAGTCTTGCTGCTATCCTACACAGCAGGTTATGTAGCACCGTTGATTTTGGCAGGAACTTTTACAGCCTCTATTAAGAAGTTGCTAGAGTTGCGCCAGTGGTCGAGTTGGATTACACCCGTTAGTGGTGTGCTTTTGGTTGGATTTGGGGTATTTTCGCTGCTGTCTCGGATTCCAATTGGTTAAAGGTAATCAAAAGCACTCGCTATTACCAATTACCAATTATCAATTATCAAAAAATGACTGCAAAAAATTCTTTTTTCTCAAACTTAGGGTCAACTTCCTATCGGTTTTGGCGACAGGAGTTGTTGCCATTACTGGCAGATTTGCGGTTAGCGATCGCGTTGCTATTAGCGATCGCGCTTTTCAGCATCTCTGGCACGGTCATTGAGCAGGGTCAGTCACCCGCTTTCTACCAAGCGAACTATCCAGAGCATCCTGCTTTGTTTGGTTTCCTGACTTGGAAGGTAATCCAGGTAGTCGGATTGGATCGTGTTTATCGCACCTGGTGGTTTTTATCACTCCTAATTTTGTTTGGCAGCAGCTTAACTGCCTGTACCTTCACCCGCCAGTTTCCAGCTTTAAAAGCAGCACAGCACTGGAAGTTTTACGACCAACCCCGCCAATTTCAGAAACTCGCCTTGAGTGCGGAACTCGAAACAGGTTCGCTAAACAAACTGACCGAGTTGTTGCAGCAGCGGCGCTATAAAGTTTTTCAAGAAAGAGATAAACTTTACGCCCGAAAAGGTCTGGTGGGGCGGATTGGCCCGATTGTTGTTCATGCCAGTATGTTAATTATTCTGGGGGGCGCAATTTGGGGGAGTATCACGGGTTTTGTCGCCCAGGAAATGGTTGCCAGCGGCGATACGTTTCAGATAAAAAACATCATCGAAGCGGGTTCTTGGGCGCTACCACAAGTTCCCAAAGATTGGTCGGTGCGGGTAAATCGCTTTTGGATCGACTATACACCTGAAGGCAGAATCGACCAGTTTTATTCCGATTTGTCGGTTTTGGATAAACAAGGACAAGAAGTTGATCGTCAAACGATTCACGTCAACCAGCCGCTGCGTTACCGAGGTGTGACGCTTTATCAAACAGATTGGGGAATTGCAGGTATCCAGGTGCGGCTGAATAATAGCCCAGTTTTACAGTTGCCGATGGCGTCATTAAATACTGTCAGCAAGGGTCGAATCTGGGGAACTTGGATTCCCACTAAACCGGATTTGAGTGAGGGAGTTGCCTTAATTGCAAAGGATTTGCAGGGAACACTGATGCTTTATAACCCAAAGGGTCAGCTAATCAATACTATTCGCGCCGGGATGTCGGTACCTGTGAATGGAGTCAGGCTGAGCATTGATGAAGTAATCGGTAGCACTGGCTTGCAAATAAAAGCCGATCCGGGTATCCCGTTTGTTTATGCTGGCTTTGGTTTGCTGATGCTGGGTGTGGTTATGAGTTATTTTTCTCATTCGCAAATTTGGGCGCTACAAGAAGGGGTTAGTGCAGCGTCTCAGAAGGAGATTCGCTTCTATGTCGGCGGCAGAACTAACCGCGCACAGGTTGCTTTTGAACGGGAACTGTTGGAAATTTTGGATCGAGTCAGTCATCCGTCTCAGGAGGAAGTGCCAGTTGTTGAGATAGAAGCGATCGCGACCCAGTCCTAAACCATTTTTGATGTGGGTTGGTAGAGGCGCGATGAATCGCCCCTCTACCAACAAATAACGTCTTCCACTCACACCTTTTTTTCTAGTTTCCAAAGCCAAACTTGACCCGTTTGGTATGCAGGCTCTATTTTGTAGTTCTGCTTTTGTAGTGCCTTTCTTAATTCCTTGGAACTCCTGTATAAAAACACATCACTGAACCCATCTGGAATCTGAGGCACATTTGGTTTAACGACTAATTGAAGCCGCACTTTCGGTTCCAGTGCATAGGTTAAAGGAAGAAAAAAGTTTAGTTTCTCATTGCTGATCAAAAGCGGATGAGCTGTTTTGTTGATGATTTGGGCTACTTTTGGATTGTATTCAGTTTGAGAGAGAGCTTTATTCCACCAGATTTCTTGTTGAGAACTGATGGCACAGGATATAACACCACTCGAAACTACTGCAACAAGCACAAATTGCCATAGTTTTTGTACCTTTGCACTTCTCGAAGGCAAACTAATTTTAGTAGCCAGTAAGTAAGCAATTGCTAGCTGAATCCCCAAATAAACAGCAACTAGATGTCGAGTTGAACCTGACAATCCTCCTCCGGAGATTAGATCTCTGGAAATAAAGGGAAGGGCAGTTACCCCAAGCAAAGTTAAAACAAATAACCAAACTTGCTTGCCAGTGTTACGACACATAAAATAAATTGCATATCCTGACAGGAATAAAATCATTCCTACCAGTGTCAGTCGGATAAATTCTGTCCATTGATTGTTAAATCCAAACTCAATCACTCCTCCTGCTGGATCTGTATCAAGAAATGTCCGAGTGATATTGCGAGTCCAAGCTTTCACCCAAGAAAACAGGCTTTCTTTCTGGCGAGACCAATCTGTTGTCTTTTCAACGGTAGATGAATTAGCAATTAGAATTAAAAGCCAAGGCACAAATGTGAGCAAACCAGCCAAAGATGCCAGCAAATAGGCAAAGACTGTTTTAGTGAATCGGAATTTTTCGATTGTCAATAGATAAATTCCATGTCCAATCGCAACCAACGCAAAAAATAACTGGGTATAAATTCCCAGTGCTAGCGTTGCTGCATACAGCCCCCAAGTGGAAATAAGGGTTTTGGTGTCTCTATTTCCCAGCCGCATCGCTCGCAGCAGTGCCGCACTCGATAGTAAGATCGCCACAATCCACAAACTATAAGGTCGTGCTTCCTGGGCGTAGAGAACTTGAAACGGGGAGACGGCGATGAGTGCGATCGCTATCCATCCTGCTAAGGAAGATCCAAATAATTCTTGGCATAGCCAATAGATGCAAGGAAAAGCTAGCAAGCTAATTAAGGCGGACAAGCTTCTGATTATCCCTGGTGAATAGCCAAATCGTTGTACCCAAAATCTTGCCATCAAAAAATAGAGGGGCGGATGCTGGGGAGTATCGACCACTATCGAGTTGATGGTTCCGCTTACACCTTTTTCCGAATTGGGTTGTTGAAACTTCTGCAAATCTTCGACGCCAATCAGATGTCCATCAAAGAATTCTTGGACTAATTCTGCCTTGGTGTAACCCGCAATCCGTAATGAAGTCAGCGTCTCATCGCCCCAGTAGACTTTTCGGTCTAGGTTGACGACTCGAAAGAATACTCCTAGTACCAGCAAGACAATGATAAAAAATTGTAACCAGCTTGGAGGAAGTAGCTTTGTTTGAGTTAACCTATTCTTAACATGGTTAAGGCTTTGTGCAACTGCCATGAAACCTCCATTTCGTAATCTAAAAAGCCGGGAAGCTTTGCGAAATGTTAGGCGTGCCAATGGAAGTTATCATTCACCCTGAGACTGATATTGTGTCTATTTTTTGAGCCGATAAGATAGGCTTTTGATGACACAAAGCAGAAAGCCCGTCCAACGGGCTTTCTGAAAAAGATAATTTTTAAACCAGGTGGAAGTAGCCAGATGCAAGTGAATTTTTTTGCTGCTATCTAGGCGTCAGAGGACTTTTGATGACGCACTTCAATGACTGTGTGAACATTACCGCGGGGCGCGAAATCCCCTTTGATAGTGGCTTCTAAAGGATCGCAAGCTGCCACAAAGTCATCCAAAATTTGATTGATGGATTCTTCGTGGGAGATGTAGCGATCGCGGTAACTATTGATATAAAGCTTGATCGCCTTCAGTTCCACTACCCTTTGATCGGGAACATAGGTAATATGGATGGTGGCAAAGTCAGGATAGCCAGAAAACGGACACTTACAGGTAAACTCTGGTAGAGTAATGTGAATGTCGTAGCGGCGTCCGACTCGCGGATTGGGGAAGGTAATTAATTGTCCTTCAGAAATATTTCGCTCACCGTATTTCATTTCCGAGAGCGGCGTTTCAGATGATAATTGTTGTTGTGTTGGCGACTGACTCATCAGTAGTGGTAGCAAACGTGGGTCGTTAGTTATTAGTCATTTATAACAAATAAAGGACTAATAACCCTTGAATATGAATGCAGGTCAAGCTTTTTCAGCCTTCTTCACCTGCTTTGTTCAGAAAATATCTCTAGAATTGAACGGATCTGTACTACCCTCCCAATCTGGACAATTTTTATCATCCCAGCCATAGGGATGCATGGCGCAGACTAACAGGTTTCCACCATAAGCTTGTCCGTGGTAATGGTGACAACCCATACATGCAGGATTTTTTTGTGGGGTGGGTTCAACAGTATCCACCATATAGGAAAAAGGCTGCTCACCTTCACCCACAATTTCTTCAAATTCTAAATAAATTTCAGCGATCGGTTCAAATAATTCCTGCAAACACTGATTGAGATCGGTTGCAATTGTAGTTTGCACGCTTTCGGCAACAGCGTCTACTACTTCTGTGATGCCAACGAAGAATTGCTCTACTTCATCAGCGACTGCTTCCATCATCTCGAAAAAATCTTTTTGCCACTCTTCCATTTTGGATACTCAGCACAAAAGGCTTAGTTTTTACCGGCGACGCGATGACGCCAATTAATCTGCAATTCTATTCTAAATAGTGCGAATCCATGATGCGATCGCAATGCTATAGATTAGCACCCGTTGCCTTGCGCGATCGCAAGGCGTGTGATGCTCTTCGCAGCGACTCGCTCTTGCCTATGCAGCTAACGATTCAGCTGTTTGCAGTTTATCGTTCATTACTGCAAAGCTAATCGCGCTTTAGCCGACGCAGTTCGTCCTGTAGTGCTTGCACCTGTTGGCGCATCGCGTCCACATCATTATTTGGAGCCGCATTTGGAGCTGCTACCGACTTCGGCTCTTCATCTTCTGAGAGAATTTCAATCCGCCGCGGCTCACCGGGTTGGGTGCTGCTAGTGGATGGCTCAACGGGTGCCTGCTGGGCTTGTTTCATCATATCATCGACAAACCGGCGGGCTTCGTCTGTTGTCATCTCGCCTTTTGCTACCATTTCATCGGCTAGCTTTTGAGCTTGCGATCGCAACTCAGTTAACTTTCCCCCAGCTCTCTCACCCGCAGAGGCAGCTAAGCCAACCCCTAAGTAAAACGCTTTTTGAACAATATCTCCAAAACCAGCCATCGCAATAAGTCGCTCCTTTAATCTGCAAGTATCTGCTGATTCCAGCATAAGCGTGAAATCGAGAAACTGCCCACCAATTACAAGGCAAACGAGGGCGAGGCGGCGATTCGGGTGATCCGGATACCACGCCTATCACAAGCATCCCGTGTTGCTGCTACCTTCCGGTTCTGACAAGGTTTAGGCGTTGCGATCGCATGGGTCCAGATCATCTAAAGCATAACATCATTCACTGAAAATTGAAACCTCTGGCGGCAATCAAGGATTCGCTTTTATTCGGCAACCACTCGCCACTCATAAAGTTCATACTTGACGCAGCCGTTTTGCACCAGCGGATCGAGTGAGACAATTGCGCGCGCCTCCTCCAGTGAAGACGCCTCAAATAGCATCATGCCGCCTCGCCGTTCCAGCCAGTAGCCGCTACGCGCCTGATATCCTTTGGTAATCAAATCCTGGACATAAGCTTTGTGCGCCGGTACAGATTTATCAAAGATCGGTTTATCAACGATGCCTTCTTCAATCTTTACAAACCAGGGCATTCACTTTCTTCCCTTATCTGGCTATATCTATTTAACAAGTAAACTACCGCTGGAAGTTCTTGGACAATACAAAACGCCGCTTCTTTATCGCTCTCTTGCCGCCGCAAGAGATTCAAGACTACGCCAAAGAGATTCAGCAGCACTTCGCCCAAACCTATGCTAGCAAAGGTGCCCAGAAATCTCCCCCGCATATCACGCTGCAACCGCCGTTTGAATGGCAGGTAGAGGCAGTGCCAGTGCTGGAAGAATGCTTGAGAACGTTTGCTTCCCATCGTTCCCCTGTCTTCATTACCCTGAAAGGGTTTGGAGCTTTTCCACCCCGTGTTATTTACATCAATGTTCTTAAGACGCCGGAACTGCTAGCGTTACAAGCCGATTTAATGACCGATATGGAGACAAACTTGGGAATTGTCGATGCGGTTTCCAAGCAGCGTCCCTTTGCTCCTCACATGACTGTTGCCTTTAGAGACTTGACACGGCAAAACTTTCATGCAGCATGGGCTGAATTTCAGGGGCGATCGTTAGAGTTTGAGTTCACTGCTGCTCAGCTAACCCTACTGATTCATACAGGGGAACGATGGGAAGTAAGCGCCGAATTCCCTTGTTTAGCGCGCCGGAGGTAAACAGGGCAAGCCTTTCAGCCAAGGTTGCGGCTGGTTGTGGCGCGATCGCAACCTTTTTTCTTTCGCTCAGAAAAACCCTCACTATAATAGCGAATCTTGTTCACTCAATTTTCCAATCTATCCGAGGGAATAAACGTTGATAAAGATTTGTCCTCTCTCATGGTAGAGGTAGTGCAAGCTTGACTCTCACTATTGTGTTGTTATTAGTGTGCTGTCCCCACACGAGTAGATTGCTAAAGTGAGAGGAGTCAATGAAAAAAGTTAATGTACTTAATGTATCCATTGACAACTTGTCAAGAGCAGAGCTATTAACCAAACTTGATCGGGAAGGTGGTATCGTATTTACGCCAAACGTAGACCACCTGATGAAGCTGCAAACCGATGGAGATTTCTACAAAGCTTACAATATCGCTACTTATAAAGTGTGTGACAGTCAAATAGTATTGTACGCTTCTAAATTTTTGGGAACGCCGATTAAAGAAAAACTGTCGGGTTCAGATTTATTTCCCGCTTTCTATATGCACCACAAGGACAATGAAAGCGTTAAGATTTTCTTGCTGGGTGCCGCTGAAGGAGTGGCTCGTAAAGCTCAAGAGCGAATCAATAACCAAGTAGGCAGAAATATTATAGTTGCTTCTCATTCGCCGTCTTTCGGATTTGAAAAGAGCGAAAAAGAATGCCTAGAAATTATTGACAGGATTAATAAGTCAGGCGCTACAGTCTTAGCCATTGGCGTCGGTGCCCCTAAACAAGAAAAGTGGATATTGAAGTATAAAAATAAATTACCCAATATCAAAGTATTCTTGTCTGTTGGCGCATCTCTTGACTTTGAAGCAGGCCATAAACCAAGGTCTCCACAGTGGATGAGCGACGCAGGAATAGAGTGGTTACATAGACTTTTATCCGAGCCACAAAGGTTATGGAAAAGATATTTAATAGACGATATGCCTTTCTTCTGGTTAATTTTGAAACAAAAGCTTAACCTTTATAAAAAGCCTTTTCAGGCAGAGAAGAAATCTGTGAAATTAGAACGAGTTAAGTGGGAATAAAAAAATTCTTATATGAAGGGACGTTTGTAAAGTACCTATTGTTGTGATGCTGTAGCTTGCTTGTCGTAGGGTAAGCAGCCTTAGCAGCTATAGGCTTTCTGTTAAAATTTATGGTTGTATGATGGACGTTCCACGGAACGTCTATTTTTGTGATGAGATATCTTGGCAGGCGATTAGACTACTTGAATTAGACTACTTGAGAAATTTCTCCCACCTTTCCTCAAGCTCTTTCTTTCCGGTAAACGGGTAAGGCTGGGGTTCTAAATAGATTGTAAGGGCCGAGCGCATTCCGAACCCCTTCGCTACAACTGCGTCACGAGATGTATTTGCTTGCCGCCTTAGGAGGATGTTCCTGCTGGATTACTAATTGCCATAGTAAATTCCTCTGCCATTTGTACCAATAAAAACTAAACCAAACTGCTGCAAGCTTGCTTCCATCACATTTGGGCTATTGCCAATCGGATTTTTCGGATTACCAATCCTTTGCCATGTCTTCCCTCTGTCGAGAGAACGGAAGATTCCTTTGCCCATATTATTAATTTCTCCGTACACATACAGTGCTGGAATCGTGCTTCCCTGCTGTGGTTTTCCTAAAGAAAACAAATAGGATCTCTTAACTGCATTCATCTTAGAGAAGGTCTTGCCATCGTCTGTCGAATGGTAAAGTTGTTTCTTATCGAGACTCAGCCAAATTTCACCTTTAACTCCAGATACGGTTCTTAGCGAGTGCCAACTTTCATCGGGAAGTGATGAATTCACGACTTTAAAAGACAAACCTCCATCGGTACTTTGATAGAATTTGCCATTCTTATAGTAATAAAACGTGTTACCATCCACTTTGTCTGCTGCCAGCGGCAAAGACCAATTCCAAGGTCCCTTGGAACCCTTGGGTAAGCCAGTAATTTCTTTCCACGAAGCGCCTCCATCATCTGTGCGGAGAGCTTTATCTCCACTAACAGTGACAACAAATAACTTTGGATTAGTTGCTGACATCGCTATACGCATCGGCATCGTGTCTTTTGGAAATGAAGCAAATTCTTTCCAAGTTAAGCCGCCGTCTGTCGAAGTTGCTCCCGAATAAGTATTGTTCCAGCGATTACCGCCAACGCGCACCATTTGCAGGGGAGCTTTTTCATAGTAGGCAATGCTGTAGGTATCCTGGAACGAAGGGCCACTAGCACTAAAGGTTTTAGATGGATAATTGTCTAATCCCTTGTTGTGGTAAAACCCGTCTACATCTGCCACCCCACTCAACAACAACGCGCCACTCGGAGGCGCAGTTAAGGTGAAGGTGACAAGCTCTTCGTGTCCTTTTTGATAGTTCGTCCAGGCAGAGGGTTGTTTGTTAATATTGTCTGTCCGCCATATTCCGTACCAATCGGTAAACCAAACTCTTCCAGAAACGTGGGGGTCAAACTCAATCGCAGAGACAGAAGGATTGGAGAGCATATAGCTAGACCACCAAGGAACGGTATTGTTAAGCGATCGCTTCTGCTCTTTCCATGTAGTTCCGCTATCGAATGAGCGGTAAATTTTAGTATTTTTTCTCTCTTTTGTAGAAACAAGAATATCTTTAGGATTAGCAGGGTTAATGCTCAACCCATTAAAATCCTCTTTGGAGCCTTGTGGAGTAATGTTTTTCCAATCTCCATCTGTATACTTTCTAACTCCAGGACTTCCATTAATTGTTGTGTAGAGAGTGTTATTGCGACTTGTCACTAGCCGCATCGCTTTTTTTGGGCTTCCGTCAATCTTGCTCCAGGTAATGCCTGTGTTAGTAGATTTATAAATTCCATCACCATAGGCATTGGCATAGACTAAGCCAGGCTTATCTTTGTCAAAGACAATTGCTGTGATGCCGATATCTTTTTCCGGCTTTCCGGGAAAAGAAGTCACTTTAGCCCAGTTCGCGCCAGCATCTAAAGATTTCCAAAGCCCATCGCGCCGCGAACCAAATAAAATCATCTTGGAATTAAATGGATTGATGACGAGTCTCTCGCCTACCTCCCGCCTATCTTGGTTGCCGCCCATTGGCAAGTCCAAATCCAGCTTTTTCCAGGTTGCACCTCGATCGTTAGACTTAAAGATAGTTCCAGGCTCATCCCAGACGTATTTGCCTGCGGCAATATAAACAATATTTGGATCTTTTGGATCGAGGGCTAGGGCTTCTCCGCCGTAGTAATTGCTCTTCTCTAGTGGAAAGTGGTCAGTTAGCGGTACCCAGCTTTTATTTACTGAATTCCAACGATAGAAGCCACCCACATCAGTTTTGATGTAAACAAGATCCTTCTGTAGCGGATGCAGAAAAATACCCGTAACATAGCCCCCTCCGCCTATTGCAACATTCGTCTCCCCCAAAGACACATTGGTTCGGTAATTGCGGGAAGTGACGACTTCTGCCTGTCCTGATGCACCGTTAAGGATGTTGCTAGCAAGCCAGATGTGCTGAAGTGCGACTGTGGCAAACAGAGCAATGACAGCAAGGCGAACCGTTCGAGCTAACGAAAGGCTTGGTTGGGCGCTAAATTTAGTAATCAGCTTGAAGGCGATATGGGCGAGGCAAATCCCGATGGCGAAGATTAATAAGCTAGTCAGAACTGGTTGGACGCTTGCCAGCCCTGCAAATGTAACATTAGCGATCGCTTCAATGGTTGACCAATGATTAATAGCTGCATTAAGCATCGTTGAGCCTCAAATCCCATAATCAGCTACTTCCAACTAAGGAATTATAGCTGACTATACAGATTTGACGGGTTAAGTCTTAACTAATGCCTAAGGTGACTGGGCTACTTTCTTTTAAAACTCTTGCATCAAGCATATCTAAAATTCTGCTGTCCTGCGTCATATCGAATTTTCGGGCAAAGTGAACGTCCCTTCTTATAATTGCTGAGTAATCTTCAGCATTTAGAGTACGAGGATGACCGTGGCGAGTCCCAGTCCAATCAATATAGCGTTTATAGTCGTTACACAAATGAAATTGCCCGCTATTGACTAAAACCGTTTGGACAAAAGATTCATCAGGAATACAAGTCTTTTTATAGTAATTAATTAGCTCGGGGTTATGCTGGCAAAAATGATGTAAATATTCGACACACTTCCTCGATAGAGTCTTGAAGTAAGACCCTGCATAGCATTTAAAGTTTTCATTGAATGGAGATGAAGTCGTACGAACTCCTAGCATCAGCCCATAGGAAGAATTTATTCTCACCAAAGGCTGGACATTATTAATGACCATGCGAGGAATTTTGACGATAGCGCGTTTCCACAGTGGTAAATATTGACCCGAACGCCAGTACTGATAGAGATAGCGATCGCTACCTTCCCGGCTTCCCCAAAGATTTCCCTCTAAATCTGAAAGTACATCAAAATACTCTAAAAAGCCATCAAACGGTGATTCCGCAAGAAACTTCTCGATTTTTGGTAGTGGTTGAATCGGATAGTCTTGACCTGTAATATTGGCAAGCCAATCAAACTCAACATTATGGCTAAAAAGCCAGTCAATGGCATTCAGATAACCTTGAACAATCGAAAAATCTCCTCGTCCTCCCGTACCCCTAATTACATTCACTCCTGGGAATTCGTGAAAGGCCGTTACGTCTAAATGGCAACCCCTAAAGTCATGGCTAATCAATATCTGAGATTGGGGACTTGATTTTTTTAGAGTTTGCACCAGTCTAAAAATCTGTTCGGGATTTTTATGACTTTGAATCAGATATAAAACTTTCACGATCTTTAACCTCCAGAAAACAACTGCACGAAAAAGTGAACGCAGCAATCTGCCAAAGTGTTGTGCATAACACTTCGAATGTACCCTAAGTAGAGATAGGTAGATTCAACCCGATCAAGGTATTAAAAAAAACCTGATTATCTGCTCTCTATGCGGTAAGAACAAAATTTGCAAAAATTGTCAAACTAGAAATGCCTGCATAATAAATACTGGTGATTTTGTGCAAGCAAAGCCATAAATTGACAGAGAAATCTGTGTTCAAGAACTTAACTAAAACTGTTTAACTGCAATAGCATCGACAAAGTTAAAACAGCAGTAAATAGGTGCTTTCACTGGAAATCAGGCACTCTAGAATAGTTAAGTTCAGAATGGTAAATAGTAAACCTGGTATATAGACGAAATGTGGGTTTATTTGGTTCCCGGTTTTCAACCGAACCTTGTTTTATTGTTTCACCCACATAGACATAGATACTAAACTCTGTACCCTAGGAAAAAAATCTCTGTCTTTTAACCATGTCCAAATTCAGTAATGGTGTACAAAATTAGATTCTTCACGACAGGCTATGACCTTTTCGTTGCACCCAATTTTTTACATTTACAGCTATGGTCATAATTAAAATCCCAGTCTAAGGAACTCTTTAAGGGACTCAAGCCACGCTTGCAATCCTAGTCGCTTTACGCTTTACATCTTGTTACAGTGCCTATGGTGCAAGCGTCCCCCTTAAGATAGACTTTACTTATGCGATTTGTCCGCCTAAAGTAAAACATTAATATATTTCCTTTAAAATTAAAATAACAGTAACAAGCAATACCAATCTTGCCTGCACAAAACTAGCATAATAAAAAGTACTAGAAAATTAGCTAATTGCCACTTTGCAGATAGCTCAACAAGTATTCAGGCAAATTTTTCTGTTACTAAGGCATTGCTAAAAAATTCCAAGCAGAAGATTTTAGAAATTCATCTCGACTCAGCGGAGCTAAACCATCTACCCAATTTTTTAGCTTAAAAATTTTTAGACCACACTCATTGACAAGCAGATCGTAAATTCTGCTATCATGCCATTTTCCGTCTTTCAATGTGCCATCAACCCATTCTTGAGAATTAATTAAGCCACTTTCAAAAACTAAGTAAGGTTTATAAGTTTTTAATGTTCTGATAGCACCTCTAAAAACCTGCAATTCTACCCCTTCTACATCTACCTTGATGAAATGAATCTTAAGGTCTGGGGCTAATACATCATCAAGTCTCTGAGTTTTAACAGTGATTGGTTCCATAAGTGCATCAGGAATATGGCTTTTACAGCATTCTTTATCCAGGCTACTTACAGCAGGAGCATTCACTACATACCAAAAAGTAGTTTCTGCCTCCGAATCACTCAAAGCTGTTTCTCTTACCTCAACAGTTGGAAATTTTTTTCTAAGCCTACTGGCTAACCGTGGTATTGGCTCAAATGCATAATGAAATCCTAGAGGTGAAAACTGTAAAATTTTGTCAAGTAAATCGCCCGTGTTACAACCAACATCAATACAGTTTGAGTCTTTTGCTAAAACACAAGACATTATTTCAATCGTGAAAGCATTGTCTTGTCTATTAAGAATGTCACTGCGTCTAGGAGGATTTACTATATCTAAAAATGGTCTAACGACCGGATCGAGAAATGAACCCTTAATTGTTTCTTTGAAAAAGTTTTTTATTTCTAAGAAAATTTTCATGGTCTAGCTGCTCCAGTCACTAAAACGCCACTATACTAACATCAATTAATGCAACGTCAAGGTTTTATTGAAGCAGTTAGATTAATTTTATTAGAAGTATAAAAATGTTGATTATAAAGATTAGCTAGACTGATCTTGAAGAATACGGCGTCTTTGAATAAGCCCAGTCATTTTGGCAGCAAGAGCCTCTATTTGGTAATAAACAGGATGGGGTAAGAAGCAGAGCAAGTAGGCAGCTGCTAAGGTCATCAGCGTGCGGCGGGGTTGCTCCAAAAGGATGCGCCAGTGAGCAGCCAAGGCTCGGTGCATTAGCTGCACAGCCATTGAGCCTGCTTTTAAACGGACTGCACTTCTCGCTAAATATCGCAGTTGATATGCTTTAGTAGGGTTTTCCCATTCAGCGATTAATTCTGGAGCGTAGGAGCGTGTTTTTTCAATTACCCTTTCGAGAGCTTCTAATTGCTTCAGCAAACTAGCTGAAAGACCTCCCGCGTTTACCCGATACAGTGTCAGCGCTTCAGGAATCCCCTCAATTTGCCAGTTGGTTTGGAGGAGGATGCGAAGCCAGCATTCTATATCCTCTGCCTGACGAAAATTATCATCAAAATAAAAATCTTCAACAGTCCCGTAAAGATTATCTTGAAATTTAATCTCTTCAAATACCTCTCGCCGAACTACGGGAGCAGAACCATTTCCGACTGGATTGTCGCGAAGTAAATCGGGTAGTGTAATGTCCTTGAACTTGGGCATCAGATACGTACCCAAGGGATTTCCTGTTGCATCGATAAAAGCAGAACGGCTAAAACTAATCCCTACCGTCGAGGAATTATCTAAATGTTCGAGATGTTTCTCTAATTTTTCCGGTAGCCAAAGGTCATCGCCATCTAAAAAAGCTAAATAGTCGCCATGAGCATGGCGGATTCCGGTGTTTCTTGCTCCAGCGAGTCCTCTATTTTTCTGGCTAACGATTTTAATTCTAGGGTCTATAAACTGCTGGCAAATTTCTACAGTTCTATCGGGAGAGCCGTCATCAACTACAATAATTTCAAAATTTTTGTATGTTTGAGCTAGAACCGATTCAATTGCAGCAGCTATATAATTTTCTACTCCGTAGGCTGGAATAATAACCGAAAATTTTTTCATGAAAAGTACCATTTTCTTTAAGTTGCTTGAAAAATTCTTTCGTCAAGCATATCTAATACTTTGCTGTCCCGGTTCATGTCAAATTTTCTAGCAAAGTAATATTTATCTTTAATTAAATTTGGAAAATCTTCAGATGTGAGGATGCGGGGATGACCGTGTCGGCTGTTCTCCCAATCAATATAGCGCATATTGCGGGGATAAAAATTAAACAACCCACTATTTAATAAGATGGTTTGCATAAAAGATTCATCGGGAAGGCGAACTTTCTTGTAGTAGTTCACCAAATCAGGATTGGCAGAGCAAAAATCATGAATGTATTGAATGCATTGTCTAGAAATTGTTTTAAAGTAAGAGCCTCCATAGCATACAAATTTGTCATTAAATGGAGCTGAAGCGGCCCGTTGCCCGATGATGAGTCCATAGGAAGAATCAATCCGCACAAAAGGCTGAACATTATTAATAAGAACTCGAAAAGGTTTGAATAAGGCTCTTTGCCACTTGGCTAATTCTATACCTGACCACCAGTATTGATAGAAGTAGCGATCGCGCCCATCTTTAGCTCCCCAAGTACACTTATCAGAAAGCACATTAAAATAATCAAAAAATCCATCGTACTCGGTTGCAGCCAGAAAATTCTCAAATTTTGAGAGCGATTGAGTCGGATAGTCTTGACCTGTAAGATTAGCTAGCCAATCAAATTGAATATTCTGGGTTAAAATCCAGTCAATAACATCCAAATAAGCTTGGGTTATCGAGAAATCGCCTCTTCCAACTTTCTTAGCTCTTAGTACTTTAACATTCGGTAAACTCTCGAAGAGTTCTACATCTATTTGACTAGCATTAAAGTTATGACTCATCACTATATAAGAGTCATTACTGGACTTTTTAATAACTTTAACCAGCCGATAAATTTGCTCCGGATTGGTATGGGTTTGGATCAGGTAGACAACCCTCATATTCTGCAACCTATTTTGATGGCGAGCGGGTGTTTATAAAAAAGGTTCTATCATTATGCCAATTGACGGGAACGATCTTGAAGAATGCGTCGTTTTTGGGCGGCTCCTGTCATTTTTAAGGCAAAACTTTCCATCTGGCGGTAGAGAGGACGTGGCAGTAGCCACAGCGAATAGGCAGCTCCCAACGTCAAAAGTGTCCGCCGGGGTTCGTCAAGAATCATGCGCCAGTGGGTAGATAAGGCGCGGTGAGCCATGTCTACAGCGGTTGGGGCAGCTTTCAGCCGGACTGCCCACCGGGCTAATTTCCGCAACTCGTAGGCTTTAGCTGGGTTTCCATACTGAGCAATCAAATCTGGAGCATAGGAGCGGGTTTTTTCCAGCACCTTTTCCAAGTCTTCTAACTGCTTAAGCAGATTTGCTGAAGCGCCCCCAGCATTTACCCGGTACAGCGTCAAAGCTTCAGGAATGCCTTCGATTTGCCAATCAGTCTTCAAGGAAATGCGAAGCCAGCATTCGACATCTTCAAAATGTCGCAATCTTTCATCGAAATAACAATCTTTTGCAGTACCCTGAGGAGCATCTTGAAACTTAATAGCTTCAAAAACCTCTCGCCGAATCACCGGAACTGAGCCATTTCCAATCGGGTTACGGCAGAGGATCAAGGGTGGAGCAATATCCTTGAGTTTAGGCATTTGATAGATACCTAATGGCTGCCCCGCTTCGTCAATAAAAGCAGAGCGGCTAAAGCTAAGCCCGACAGTTGGTGAATTTTCTAGATGCTCAATATGTTTTTCCAGCTTTTCTGGCAGCCACAAATCGTCTCCATCTAAAAAAGCCAGATATTCTCCTTGAGCATGGCGAATTCCTGTATTTCGAGCGGCGCAAACTCCGCTATTCTGCTGGCGAATAATTTGAATTCGAGGATCTTGGAATTGCTGACAAATTTCTACACTTCGATCGGGAGAACCATCATCAATAATTAGAAGTTCAAAATGTTTATAGGTTTGGTCTAAAACTGATTGCACTGTAGCAGCTATATATTTTTCGACTCCATAAACCGGAATTATGACAGAAATTTTTTTCATTTTAATTTTGAAAAATTGTGAAAAATTAATATTTGCTACAGCCAGCACTTCCTTGTGATTAACTGCCCCCTTACTCTGACTGACTTATAGTAGGAACATCCTTTGTCATGGAAGTACTGGGACGCAAATTACCAAATTTACGGGCTATGGCAGAAACTAAACGACGCGGTTTATGAATCAACAAATTATAAAAGGTGAGTGACAGCCGCTTCTGGTAGGACTTTGGTGCAAGACGAAACGAAACATCTTGAGCGTTTGTGTTACAAAGTTCCCTAGGTATTTCAGCGGAGGCAGTTTCTTTAAATGCTTCTGTTAGTTGAGTAGCTAAATTAGGAAAACCTAACTTTTCTGCCATTTCTACGATCAGATGACCGTCATAATTAATGTATTGTTGATGTTTGAAATCTCCACAATAAACAATGCCAAAATCCAAGTATTCCTCTAGCTCATTGGCTAAGCGCACCAAAAGAATATCGCGATCAAGCGGATCGAGCGTATCAATGCGGTGAAAAATAGCGGGAATCGTCTTTTTATTCCAGGACAGCGTTGCATATCTAGCAAGATACTCCTCAATCTCTTTGCCAACAACACGTTTTACCTGTTCGCGTTTGGCATTAGAAATGCCTTTTTTCCCGTTTCCAAAGTCACCATGAGTATAGGTAGCATGAAGCAGACCTGTTGCTACTATCTTTGCAGGTACATGAAGAGAAACCAGGATACTAGCAGTGCTGACTAGATGGGCAATAAACGTCTTACCTGAGGCTCGAAAAGCACCTGTGAACAGCTGCATTGTCAGCTGATAAGCATCACGGATGCGGTTAATATCGTTGCTCGAGTAGCCTTCTGCACGTAGCTGGTTGAAGAGTTGAATGTTTGTTTGAGCAAAAGAGTGCATAATTTTGCTTTTGATTGGAATGCTTCATTTTTGTTGCACTTGGCTTAGGCGAAGTCCATTGATTTTGTCTAAGTCAAGTGCATTTAAAAAAATTAACAATCATTGAACGGCTTAGGCAAAACGTCTCTCTGAAGAAGGAAAACCCAAACAACATTTCAATTTCAACAGGAGCGTTCCTGAAAAAGCGGGGAATCGCTTAACACAGAACAAGTTTAGTAATAGCATCCACTTTTCCAAGGTAGGAGTACGACTAAAAAAGTCTGTGGATTGCGATCGCTTTCCCCACTTGTTTTCTGGATGAAGACTTAGGTTTTGGCTGTGTAAGGGTATTTATCGTCGAAGCGATCGCACCTTCTTTTGGCACCTTCGTTTCGTCGTTCTACACCCTTACACGCCAACCTAACGGGACGATGCCGTCACTGTAGGCTTCTTCTCCGGTATTGCAGGCATCTGAGGTTGTAGCCCTTTCGCTTGCAGGCGAGCCTGACGATTCGTGAGATAACGGTTAAACACCTTATCTAGAGGACGCAACACTTTTGCGACTCCGCCCCCAGCAAGACCTAAAGTCAGGCGGCTACCAATTGGATTCAGGATTGTCACGTATCGCCGCCATCCCAGGCGCTTGTAGCGATATTTGAAGTACCCGTCCTCGTCCAAATTCCATTTATCGCGCAAGCGGTGCAAGCTATTGAGTTCCCAAGCGTCGCTCCAACGCAGCATATAGAAGAGCATATCTGAAGGCTTCAGTGGCGGGCCTGGAACATAAGTGACAAGAGACGCTGGCTCAAAGTAAACGCTACCACCCGCCTCAACGACTGTCATGCAGAAATCGAGGTGTTCTTTAGTATTGAACATTTGTTCATCGAGCAAGCCGACTTTCTCAAAGATTTCAGCGCGAACCAGCACGCAATGGAATTCTGCTAGTTCGGTTTGTTGACGTTTGAGCTTGGGTCGCACCTCCGCTACTTTCTGACCTTGCTTGTACATTTTCTCGCGGAGACGCCGTCTGGGGTTTTCGCCGACTTTTTCCAGCCAAATGTGGGCTTCTCCACCGGCAAAATGGACAATTTCGTGTACCGGAGTGCCTTGGCAGGTCAGGGGACCCACTACGGTAGCGTTTGTCTCTTCAGCGCACTGAACTAAGCTTTCCAACCAGCCTGGGCTGACGATCACATCGTTATCGATAAAGACGAGATACTTGGTTGTAACCTGACTCAGACCGAGGTTTCTGGCGCGGTTTGGAGTGAGGTAGTGATCGGTGCGAATGATTTGAAATCCTTTTTCAGTCGCTTGCTGTTGCAAATAACGCTGAATGTGAGCGGGTGAACCCCCATCTACGTAAACTAACTTGAATGGGACTGATGTATGTTCGTAAATGCTTTCCAGCGACTCGCGGGCGCAGCTGAAACGTTCGCGGGGTGAAACAACAATCGTAACTTGGGGATCTAACATCAGGAACTCCTCGCTAAAGACTAAACAATTTATCGGCTGTTTTGTTTGCTATGCATCAACTCAGCTAGATAGGGAAAAAACTTGTTTGTGTTTAAAGTCTGTACTGTGTAGTTGCCCGGTGTCGCTTGGGCAGGTCTGTTTTACACAGGCAAAGACTGGAGATTGTGG
Organism: Coleofasciculus sp. FACHB-712; assembly: GCF_014695635.1. NCBI lineage: Bacteria > Bacillati > Cyanobacteriota > Cyanophyceae > Coleofasciculales > Coleofasciculaceae > Coleofasciculus > Coleofasciculus sp. FACHB-712. Next base: position 22,050 of record NZ_JACJOQ010000562.1, read on the forward strand.
TAAGACCAGTAAGCTCCCTGCTGGGCAAGCAACTCGTCATGCCCTCCCTGTTCGATAATTCGACCTTTCTCCATTACCACAATTTTGTCGGCATTCCGGACAGTAGCCAAACGGTGGGCAATCACAATTACAGTCCGGTTTGTTCGCAAACGTTCCAGTGCTTCTTGCACTAACTGTTCTGACTGCGAATCTAAGGCGCTAGTGGCTTCATCGAGAATCATGATTTCCGGGTCGCGCAGCATTGCCCTAGCAATTGAAATGCGTTGTCGTTGTCCTCCGGAAAGCCTAACGCCTCTATCTCCTACCACTGTGTCGTATTGGTTGGGCAACTGACAGATAAATTCGTGGGCATTGGCAAGGCGGGCTGCCTCAATCACCTTTTCTCTGTCCATTCCCTCTAAACCGTAGGCAATGTTATCCAGAAGTGAGGCATTAAAGATGTAGGTGTCTTGGCTAACGACTCCGATGTGCTGGCGTAGCGAGACAACATCGTAGTTTCGGATATCTTGACCGTCGATCTCGATTACACCGTCGGTCACTTCGTAGAAACGGGTAACGAGAGATGCCACAGTGGATTTCCCGGCTCCAGAAGCGCCAACCAGCGCCACAGTTTTGCCACGAGGAATTTCTAGATCCAAACCGTTGAGGACGTAAGATCTGCCGCTGTAGGCAAATTTTACATTTTGGAAAAGAATGCGATCGCGCAACCCTGTAAATTTCTGGTTTCCATTAGGAAGCGGATATTTCTCTGGTAACGAGAGCGCCTCCGTGACTTTCGTTAACGCTGGCAGAGACTCTTGGACAGAACCCCTCGCTGCATTCACCTTTTTCAGTACCGGAACAATTCTAATCAGAACCAGCATGAATATCAGCAGCTCTGCGGTTGTGAGCAGACCCTTGGAGATAAACAAAGTGTAGCTACCGACTAAAACCACCATCGCCGCAGCCAAAGTCGCTAACTCTGTCAGCGGGTCGATGATGTTTAGCTTCTTAGCTAGCCCGATGTTTGCCTCCATATAATTGCTACTGATCTTATTGAAGCGGTTCAGTTCAAAATCTTCCGCACCATAAGATTTAACGATGCGAACACCGCCTAACGTATCTAAAGCCATCGCGTTTAGAGTGCGTTTAGCAGTAACAACTAAACCCCCCGATGTCTTAATCTTTTTCAAGAAATAACTGAGCCATAAAGCAACGCCTGTAATCAAAAATGTCGTTAGAACCGTCATTTTCCACGACACGATCACCAACGTTCCCAGATACGCGATTAAAATCAGCAGGTTGGTCAAGCCATAAAAGAAGTTAGTCAACAGCTTGTTTGTTTCCATTACCTCTGTATGTAAGGTACTGGTTACTTTACCCATCTGCACATTATCAAAAAATTCAATGGGCGAATATAAATAGGTTTGATACAGCCGTTTCCTCAAGCGTTTGATGACGGCTTCCCGATAAATGGAAGTCAAGACTTGGGAAATGTAGTAGAAATACCCTTTTAAAATTAAAGAACCCATGAGGACCAAGGCAAACAAGCTAATGAGCGTTCCTTTACCTTGCTGCGCTAGCCAACTGTTCAACCCTTCCGTTAAAGCCATTTGAGGAAGAAGCGTTCCACCTCCTTCATTCAAAATTACTTTTAGGAAAGGAATCATCAATCCGATTCCTACACTATCTAGAATAGAAGACAAAATCATTGTCACTAAACCTAGATAGAGAGTTTTCTTCTGCACCTCCAAAATCAGAGAGGTCAGTTTATCGAATTTTCCAATTCGCTTCATTAAGCCCAATTTTAATTTTGCTTTAGCCTCACGCAACCTTGTTTCTCGTCCGAGTGTCTGACTTCGACTCATAGTGTCTACCGCTACTGAACCTTTGAACAGCCAATCGTTGATTGCTAATTCCAGGCTAAATTTTCTTGCCGGAGCGCTTTTTCCTGATGTTTCACTGTGCCGACGCTTGCTCTTAAATTATTTTGCTCGTAGGAAACACAGTGTTAGCTTTGTTCACTTTCTCTAGTAAATGTTACCAGACTTTTTGCTATAAAAGCATCGAAAAAACACGATTTTCCCTATTTTTAATGTGAAGTTTTAGTGAAGTTGCAATTAATATAAAATCCTTACTTGAAGTTTTTATTTTTTAACTCATTCAATCAGAAAATTATTCGGTTTATATCATGTTTTTTCTAGAAAAATATACTTCTAATGGCAGATTTTAACCTGCCAAATGCAATTTTAATGGTTGAACTCTATCTAATGGTAGATTTCTACTAACCGCTCGTTCAACTTGTTAAAGTCGTAATGCGCTTCTACGTAGGCGCGACCGGAGCGACCCATTTCAGGCCAAACTTCCGGATGTTCAAATAAATAGCCCAACTTTTCAGCCAGAGTATCGGCATCTCGTTCGGGAACCAAAAAACCTGAAATCCCATCTTCAATTAGTTCTGGAATGCCACCGTGTTGCGTCCCTATCACGGGTAAACCCATTGCCATTGCTTCTTTTAATACGTTTACGGGGGCATCTTGATCGCCGTTCTTCGCTGTCACGCAGGGGGCGATAAATATATGGGAGTTGTCGAGAATTTCAATGAGTTCCTGCTGCTGCTTGTGACCGAGCAATTTTACTTTGTCACTAACGTCCAGCTCATCAATGAGTTGCTGCAAACTTTCCTTTAATGGCCCATCCCCAACGATGTTGTACTCGATGTTGGGGTATGCCTTAGCCAACTTGGCAATGGCACGAATTCCATACTCAATCCCTTTTTTTTCGACAAGGCGACCCGTGGTGACAATCCCAATACGACCATCAGCGGGTAGATGACGTGTGGTAAACACAAACTTGCTACAATCAATGCCCGAACGAAGGACGATGATTTTCTTCTCATCGCAACCTAGCTTAATCAGGCGACGTTTGAAATAATCGCAGTTAGAAAGAAAAAGGTCTCCTGTGGCGAATAGGGGATTATAAACGTCTTCACCGAATTCCTGAATATGCTGGCTAATATCGAAACCGCGAAATGAGGTAATTAATTTTCCGTGGGGCGCACCAATCAGCCGAAATGACATCCCGATGAATCCTAAAGGGCCAAATTGACAATGGATGATGTCGTATTCTTTTTTGCCCAATAATGAGACTGCTGCATATAGTAACCTTAATGAAGCAGCTTCTTTGCCATACTTAAAAACATTAAGCGATCGCAGTAATAGGGCTGGGTCTTTGTAGCTGTTCGCGAATAGCAACCCCAAGCCTTTTAGCCCGCGAATCGCAATATTAGATGGCATTTGGATATAGTAGGTACGATTCAGGAGTTGGTACTTTTCTACTGCTGGATGCACCTTGGAAGTATCTCCGAGTTGGTCAGAATAGATATCAACTTCGTGACCCCGATCGATTAAACCAGCGATTTGGTTTAAGATAAAGGTTTCTGACAAAACCGGAAATCGACCAACAATCATCGCGACTTTCACAACAATTTTACCCCTATAACTTGACTTTTCTATTTACTAAATACCCTATCAGGTAATTAGCAGTTTCTCGTATATTTCAACTAAATAGTCGTTTAGCTGCCCAATTTCATAGTGCTTTTCCACGTATGCACGACCAGCCGCACCCATTTCGGGCCAGACCTCTGGGTGGGCGATTAGGTAGCCTAATTTTTCTGTCAAAGCATCGACATCTCGTTCTGTAACTAGGAACCCTGAAACCCCATCTTCGACTAGCTCAGGGATACCACTATGGTAAGTGCTGGCAACTGGCAAACCCATTGCCATTGCTTCTTTTAAAACATTAGGAATTCCTTCTTGATTATTATCCTTACTGGTTACGCAGGGAGCTACAAAAATGTGGGAATCGTTGAGAATTTGCACGACTTCGTGCTGTTGTTTCCAACCCAAGAGATTTACTATATTTCCAACATCTAGCTCTTGAATCAGTTGCTGCAAGTCTGGCTTTAAAGAGCCATCACCAATGATATTGTATTCAAGATCGAGGTTCATTTTTGTCAAGTTAGCAATAGCGCGAATACCATATTCAATCCCTTTTTTTTCAATTAGGCGACCTGTTGAAACAATCCGCACTTTACCATCGGGATGCGGATAGCGTGTCTTAAAGGAAAACCGATTACAATCGATTCCTGAGCGGAGTACAATAATTTTTTTTTCATTGCAGCCCAGACTAATCAATTTATTTTTAAAATGGTTACAAATGGGCAGGAAACAGTCTCCTTTTTCAAAAAGCTTTTTATAGATATCGTCACCATATTGACTGAGATACATAGTGAGGTCAGAACCTCGAAATGAGATAATTACTTTAGCTCTGGAGGCAGCAATTGTCCTAAAGTACATCCCTAAGAATCCTAAGGGTCCAAACTGGCAATGGATTATATCGTATGGCTTATTTGATAGAAATGGGAGTAACGAGAATGTTGTATACAGCATCCTCAATGAAGCCGCTTCTTTGCCATACTTAAAAACATTAAGCGATCGCAGAAATGCAACAGGATTTTTATGGAAATTTGCTAATAGCAGCCCAATCGCTTTAATTACGTAAATTAAATGATTCGCTGGTCTTTGCTCCGGAACATAGTAGGTGCGCTCAAGAAGTTGATATCTTTCCACATCTGGGTGGATTTTGGCAGTATCACCCGGTTGCTGGGCGTAAATTTCAATCTCTTGTCCTCGCTCAATCAGCCCCACGATCTGATTTAAGATGAACGTCTCTGATACAGTAGGAAATTTACCAACAATAAAAGCGATTCTCATCGTAAATTTCACCTAATATCCGATACTTTGCTGTCATCATCTTGGACGGTTAAGCATCAAGAGCCTTTAGGTCGTTTGAACTGTTTTAGTACAGACAGGTAAAGCTCCTTGGTATTGAATACATAGAACATCAAGATTAAATAGGTCAAAGCCATTACCGCCAAACTGACAATCACTGTAGCCCAAACGGTTAAAGTTGGCGCGATCGCTAACTTAACCCCAAACGCGATCGCTCCTGCGATTAGAGATGCCAGCAAAGGATGCTTCATGGCTTCTAATAAATTGAGCATGGTGATAGACGTGCCGCGCGTTGCATAGTACATACAAGGCAATGTCTGCAATAGCTTGGCAATTGAATAACTTAAAGCAACACCGCGTGCGCCATAAGGTAATCCAAAGAAAAAAGAAATCACCAAGAAGCTGGAAGAAAATACTCCCCACTTGAACATCTGAGCTGTCCTTCCTGAAGAAATATAGAGCCAGCCAGAGGTATTCGTAAGTGGTTGAACGAGTGCGGATAGACCAAGAAGCTTGAAGATTGTACCAGCCTCTCCCCATTGGGAGCCAAGTATCAGCTCGACCAATTCTTCGGAGACAATCATCATAAATAGGACGATAGGCGTCGTCAAAAATCCGATCAGCGATAGTCCTTTTAAATAGTGGTTGCGAAATTGCTGTGGCTCAGAATGCAATCGGCTCAGACCGGGAACGGCAACAGCGGTAATGGGGGAGTTGATTTGTTGCAAAGGAAGCATCATTAGGCTGTATGCTTTCGCGTACACACCTAGAGCCTCAGCACCCCATACCCGCCCGATTAAAATGTTGTCCAGGTTTCGGGCGCAGTAGTTAAGGACGCTGAAACCAGTGAGGTTGCCACCGAAAGCCAGCATAGAACGGACGCCTGAGCGTTGAGCCGGTAAGCCAGGACGCCAACCACACATTACCCAAACCCCAACAGCCGTGACGATTGCTGTAGTCAGTGACATAAATATTAGCGACCAGTATCCAGCCCCATACACAGCTGAAATAATCGCGATCGCTACCCCCAGCACGATGGAGACGATCTCAATTGCAGCGAGAGCGGTAAAGCGCATCTGTCGCCGAAGCAAGGCTTGGTGCTGGACGCTCAACCCACCAAATATAAATGCACTAGCAGAAACGATCGCAATCCAGGTCAGGCGCGGCTCACCATAAAACCAAGCGATCGCAGGTGCCATCACCGCAGTTAAGAGCATCAGTAAGAGGCTCAGCCCCACATTCACCCAAAACAGGGTACTGACCTGCTTGTGGTTAATTTCGGCTCTTTGGATCGTCGCCGTAGACAGACCCATGTCATTGAAGAGAAACACAATACCCGTCACGCTAGTCACCATCCCAATTAGACCGTAGTCTTGAGGTGAGAGTAGACGAGCTAGCACAACCGTCGATCCCATTTGAAGTACAAATTTGCACCCCTGACTCAC
>NZ_JACJOQ010000563.1:0-10083 GCF_014695635.1 Coleofasciculus sp. FACHB-712
AAACCCAACCTAATACTAAAAAATGACATCGTTTCATTCAGCTCTTTTACTGAAAATCCCGTACTCTTAGAATGCTAAAGATTGGATTTAGTCGTTGCCTGTGACCTTTTGAATCAAGTCTTGTGCTTTTTCGATTAAATTAGAGTCGTTATTGTTTTCTGTGGAATTGAGTACAGTCTTTTCGTTTGCCTTTTCGCTATAGTCAAAGGGTTCATTGGGGTTTGCTGATTTTTGCTGCTTATCCTCTTCAAGAAAACCTGTTGCTTCGCTATATTGATAGGCGCGGTCAACTCGGTCGTCTGATGTCAGCTTATCTCTTGAATGTAATACTGCATAACTAGGCTGTGCGGCGATGAATAAACTTGCCACACTGATTAAAGTCATTAAACTTAAAACAAAAATATTTTTATGGAGTTTTTGTTTTAAAGTTACTAAAATTCGTTGCATGGAAAATTCCTCCCAATTGCTTTTTGTGAGAATTGATGATGCGCGAGTAGATAGGACTACTAACACAATTTATTAAGTACGAAATGAATCGTACTTATCTAGTTACATCTATGCCGTCTGCCGCAGGATACATTCGTTTATTTTTTTAACCATTCATGATGAATTTTTATTCCTCGGCTCTGCATAGTTTGTTCAAATAAATCGGTGGAAAGTGCCTGTTCTACAGGCCAGACGCCTGGTTTTTTGAGTTTGCCTGCTAGCAATAATTCGGCAAGGGTGCCGGTGCCATAACCGGCTGCCACGGCTGTATTTTCATGCACTAAAGTTGAGCAATAACTTGCTGGCCGATCATCTTTATAACCGTTGACTTCAGAGCGAATTGCTACACCGATGCCAGTGAAGCGATCGCTAAAATCTGTCATGCGGTGGCTGACGCGAGCTAAAAATTCGATGACGTTTGGGTTGTTGAGCCAGCTAGAAGGCCACCAGTGGGCAACGCTCCAAGTTAGATAATTGTAAAAATCGGGAACTGTCCCAAATTTGGTGATGACAGTTTTAACGGGAAAAGTGTCGGGTAGCGTGAAGGCTTCTGGCATATCAAACCAGTAAACGCCGATGCGACCATAGGGAGCAGGAAATTCAATGGTTTCGCGATCGCTATAGGGCTTGATTATCTGCCACTGACCATTTATCAAAGCTTTAAAAGGGCTTTGTAGCCCTAAAAATGTTGTTCGCATCACCGTAATACCAGCGCCCCCCGACCCCGATACTAGATAGCTCAGATGAATGCGTTCTGTCTCATCTAGTTGCTCGACGCCCTGGCGTACCATGCTATTAGAAATACCGGGGAAAATACCCGTATTAATAATTGCTGTAACTCCAGCAGCAGCAGCTTCGTCTCGGAAATCCAATGCTTTGCGAGTAAAAGATGGGTGATCGCTGACATCCAGATAGTTGACACCCACTTCTATACAAGTTTTTAGGACTTGGGCATCTCGGTAGTGAAATGGTCCCGCACAGTGGATTACAAGATCGCAAGCAGCGATCGCATCCCTCAACACTTCTCGATCCGCTAAATCTAAAACCTGGAATTGCACTTGCGATCCCAGCTTTTCGCTGACCAACGTTGGCAAGCTTGCAACACCGTGCGCCCCGATTGGGTTTCTGCCAGTAACGGTAATTTGCGCCTGTGTGTGAGCGACGATATCCGCCGCCACATTGCTACCAATCCGTCCGCTTCCTCCCAGAATTAAAACCCGTGTCATTAATCAAGTTGTTAACGCTATCTTCAGTTCATCAGGTTTGCCTGCTTCTCTCCATCGGTACCAAGGCAGACTTTTTTTCAGTAGAACAGACAAATTTTATCGAAATCCGGAAGATCAATTTGTCGATCGGCTGACCTACATGAGATATTAGATGACTTTCACACCCAGCTTTGGGAAGTAGTATCTACCCGAAAACTTCACTTTGTTACACTATACTTAAGAAAGATGTATAAAAAAATCTTCTATGATAAACAAACAAATACCCATGAAGTACCCATAAAGCGGGCATCAATCGTTCGTGAATCAAGGAAAATAAAATCTTTTTTTTAATTGCTAAGAACTCCTAAATTCTAAAGATAACTTTAGGTTGGCATCATTGAGTTGCGAATGAAGGGAGTAATTAGCTGGATTTGGTATAACTTCTCAATGGAAGTGTCCAGCGGTGAAAAAGGAAATTTTCGAGCAGCAGATTGAGGCGACCTCACAACGCCGGAAAGAGCTTTGGCAACGAACTGAGGAATTTCCCACCCAGGACAAGCAACTACTGGTGGAAAGTTTGCAAGAACACGACCAAACTCTAGAAGAATTGCAAGTAACTTTAGAGGAACTGCGATCGCAGAATGAAGAGCTAATCGCCAGCCGTCAGACTGTGGAAATCCAGCGACAGCGCTACCAAGATTTATTCGAGCTGGCTCCAGACGCTTACTTGGCGACGAATCTTGATGCCGTGATTCTAGAAGCCAACCAAGCGGTAGCGCACTTGCTGAATATTTCTCAGGAACACTTGCTCGGCAAACCGTTAGTTATTTTTGTAACGGGTAAGGCTTTGCAAAACTTTTATACAAACTTAAGCCAATTCCTCGCAACTGACCAAGTAAGCAAATGGGAGGTTGAGATTCAAACCCGGCAGGGTACGCGCTTTCCCGCCACCTTCAAAGTTAAAGCAGTGCGCGACTCAAGCGGGCGGGTGGTAGAACTGCTCTGGCTGTTACAAGACATTACCGAGCGCAAGCAGCACGAAGCGGCTTTTCAGAGCGATCGCCATCTTCTCGAAACCCAGGTTGAACAACGAACGGCTGAGCTTGTGGAAACTAACGAGCAACTCAAACAGGAGATCGCTAAGCGTCAGCGGGCTGAAAAAGCTCTGTGGCAGCGGGCGGAAGGGGAATGGGCAATCCGGGTGATTACCGAACGCATCCGCCAGTCGCTCAACCTAGAGGAAATTCTCAACACGACGGTGGCAGAAATTCGACAAGTTCTAGGGAGCGATCGCGTACTGATTTTCCGCACAGAGCCGAATGGGGATGGCGTCGTGGTGGCTGAATCAGTAGATGCAGCTTGGCTCTCATTCATCGGCATTACCGCACCCGCAGCCATGTTTAGAGAATGTATGCCCCTCTATCGGCAGGGGAACGCCAGAGTAATTGATGACATTCAACAAGCAGGGTTTCCAGCAGATATCACTGAGTTTTTCCACTCGTCGCAAGTCAAAGCCGCCTTAGGCGTTCCCATCATGCATGGGGAGCGGTTTTGGGGGTTACTTGCAGCTCATCAATGTTCGGCACCGCGTCACTGGGAACCGCTGGAGATCGATCTGCTCAAGCAATTGGCAATCCAAGTATCTATTGGCATTCAGCAATCAGAACTGTATCGGCAAGTCCAGCAACTGAATACGAACCTGGAACGCCAGGTACGCGATCGCACTGCCCAATTGCAACAAGCGCTCGACTTTGAAGCACTGCTCAAACGCATCACCGACGATGTCCGCGATCGCCTTGATGAAAACCAAATTTTACAAGTTGTCGTCTGGGAATTAGGCGTCGGGCTGAATATTGATGGCTGCGATACAGGTTTATACGATGCCGACCAGACCACGTCTACCATCAGCTACGAATACACCCTAGGAATCCCTTCTGCTCAGGGACAGGTAGTGCAGATGGCAGACTTCTGGGAGGGTTATTCTCAGCTGCTGCAAGGCAAATATTTCCAATTTTGTCAGATGGTGCCCGATAGTCGAGGTGCGCTGACCAGACTCGCTTGCCCCATTGTTGATGACCAAGGGGTATTGGGGGATTTATGGTTATTTAAGCCCCAGCAAGACGTCTTCAGCGAGCTAGAAATTCGACTGGTGCAACAGGTCGCGAATCAGTGCGCGATCGCCCTTCGGCAAGCCCGGCTGCATCAAGCAGCGCGATCGCAAGTCGAGGAACTGGAAAAACTCAATCGCCTCAAAGATGACTTTCTCAATACCGTTCCCCACGAGTTACGCACACCAGTCTCTAACATGAAAATGGCGATTCAGATGTTGTCCATTGCTTTGAATCGTGACTATGCCTTATTTGCCGAAATGGGCAAGCCGAGGGAACAACAAAGCAAAGTCGCTCGCTACTTTCAGATTTTACAGAACGAGTGCGAACGAGAAATTCGCCTGATTGATGACCTGCTGGATTTACAAAAACTCTATGCAGGCGCTCACCCTTTATTACTGAGTGCGATTCAGCTCCAGGAATGGCTGCCGCCCATTGTAGAACCTTTTCAAGAGCGAGCCAGAAACCACCAGCAAACCTTGCTCCTTGACCTCCCTGCCGACCTCCCTCGCTTCATCTGCGATCCCACGACGCTAGGCAGGATTTTGAGCGAGTTACTAGAAAACGCCTGCAAGTACACCCCCGCATCAGAAACGATCGCATTCAAAGTCCAGAGTCAGCCAGGGAGCGTTCAGTTTAGCGTCAGCAATTCCGGCGTGGAGATTCCGGAACGCGAACTTCCGCATATCTTTGACAAGTTTTACCGCATTCCCAGTAATGACCCGTGGAAGCAAGGGGGAACGGGATTAGGGTTGACGATCGTGAAAAGATTAATCGCCCATTTGAAAGGGACTCTGCGAGTGGAAAGTAAGGATCGTCAGACCTGCTTTATCCTCGATTTACCGAGCGATCGCTCAGCTCAAATTATCTCCTAATCCTTCCATTGGTAGGGGCACGGGCAATGCCGTGCCCCGATTTATCGCTACGAAATTTTAAACACAGACTCAACCGTAGATTTGAGAGAATTTCCCGCATCCTTCAGCTTTTGGGCAATTGGCTGCTGAGTATGCAGGAACACACGAGCGCAGTTGCGTCCCGGCATCCCGGAAATAGAACCGCCTGGATGAGTACCCGCACCGCTGAGAAATAACCCTTCAATCGGAGTTTTGTAGTTCGCCAATTCCGGCAACGGACGGAAAAAGACCATTTGGTCGAGGGTCATATCAACGTGGTAGTAGTTCCCTTTGTAAGCGCCCAAGCGATCGCCGAGTTCCGCTGGACTTTCAACAGCACGAGCGATAATCGAGTGCTTGAGATTCGGTGAATAATCGGCTAGCTTATCTAACACGCGGTCTGCGACTTTGTTTTTCAGTTCATCTGTCCAGCCAGTACCATGCAAACCCGTACCTTCTGCACCAGCAATCTGATAAGGCGCGAAAAACTCGATCCAGAGCGTATGCTTACCTTCTGGAGCCATCGACGGATCGAGTACCGTGGGTACGACCACATACATTGAGGGATCGGCATCGGGAATGTTGCCGATAGAAGCCTCGCTGTGAGCAATTTCCACATGGCGCACCGAGTCAGCAATCAGAACTGAGCCAATCAGGTACTCATCCTGGTGATTGTGGTGTTCAAAACGTAAAGGCTCCGATAGGGCGCAATCGATCTTGAGAATTGTTTCGTTGTTGTTGACAATTCTGCGCTCTAAGCGCTCCCTTAAATTCGGGTCGGCTGAATCAACATCGCTCTCATCCATGTGGCGTAGGAACAAGCGCTTGGCATCAATGTTGGAGATCACCCCAGTTTTAGCGCGGTATTCGGTGCCACCTGCCACCCGCACGCCCACTGCACGACCGTCATCGATTAATACTTTTTCAACGGTCTGGTCGCACAGGACGACACCGCCTTTACTTTTCACTAGCTTCAGCAAAGCATCAACCAGTGCGCCGCTACCACCTTTAGGTCGCGCCATTCCGGGGTCATGGCGCATCGCCATCATGATTGAACCGACAGAAATGGTTTTTTGGGACGGAGGTGCGCCAAGCTCTGCGGAGAGTCGAGCCAAGGGCGCTTTCAGAAACTCGGAATCAAACCACTCGTTGAGGATATCTTCCGGGCTGGTGAGCATGGTACGAATCAGATCCAACGTCTTATTTGGCCCACCCAAGACGGAGAATAAATCTTGCAGCTTTTTGAGGTCGTAATTGCCAGCAATGTCAACGATCGATTTTGGCGGTGCGTTGAACACCGGGATCATTGCACCCAGTACGCGCTGCCAGTACTCGGTATATTCGGCATATTTTTTGGCATCGCGATCGCTATAACGTGCAATCTCTGCACAAGTTTTTTCAACGGATTTGTGACCTAAAAAGTATTTGCCATCAGGATGGGGGCAAAAAGCGACTGGGTCGCAATATAAATATTCCAAGCCATATTTAGTGAGTTCTAACTCTTCGACTACCGGACCCAAGTGAATGAACTCGTGGTCAATCGAGCAGAGGTTGAACTTAAAACCCGGTGCCTCTTTCGGTAAGATTTCTTCGGTTGTTGCGCCGCCGCCCGGAATGGAGCGCTTTTCTAGTAACAGAACGCTATAGCCTGCTTTGAGCAGATATGCGGCACAGACAAGTCCGTTGTGACCGGCACCAATAATGACAACATCGTACTCTTGCATGGACAATACTCTCAGACCCGTGTATATCCCCGATTCTAAGAAAGTTAAGAACTTTAAAGGGTCTATCACTCGAAGGATATCCTCCGCCCGGAGCCGCCAGCTAGACGCGGGAGAAAACGCCTTTAGGGCTGTTTGTGATGAGGCGCGAATATCAGGGCAAGCACAGGGCAAGCAGCCGCTAAGGGCATGGCGTCTACTCGGAGAGGCGTAGGGCAAAGCGGACAGAATCGTGAGAGGTGGTGAAAGATGGTAAGAGGCGCGATCGCGCTCATGCCAAGCGAGGCGTTAGCCTAGCGCAGAAAAAGTCAGTTCGCTGATTTTCTTCGTTAACCGCGGCTAAACTCTAGCCCAAAGCAATTCTCGCAGTTATACTGGCTAGGTCTACATCGTCTTGGAACGGGTCAGCACTACAGAATATGAATCCTGTTGTCAAAATTGTTCAACCCTCTGGCATTTTAGACGGTATGAAGGCGACTCAGTTTCGTCAAGAAATTAGCGATATTGTTGAAAACGGAGGCAATATGGTGTTAATTGACTTTAAGGACGTTACCTTTATGGATAGTTCTGGGTTGGGGGCGCTAGTGCTTGCACTCAAAACTGTTCGCGCCGCCGGTGGTAAACTCTTTATTTGCTCGATTAATGAGCAAGTAAGAATGTTATTTGAACTGACCAGTATGGATCGCGTCTTTGAAATCTTTCCGAATCGTGAAGAATTCAATAACGCGATTAGTCAATAGCTAATGGCTAATCGCTAATGGCTAATCGCGATCGACAATTAGCACTTAGCAATTAGCACTTAGCACTTGACTAATCAAAGTTGATTTGCAGCAACGATAAATCATCGTCAAAATAGTCTTTTGGATTCCTATCTTGAACAGAATTCACTATCCCATCTAGATTATTCTGATGATTTTTCGGAAATTCCGTCAGCAGATCGATGAATGCATCAAGACCCCAAATCGTGCCATCTGGTTGGTTAATTTCATAAATTCCATCACTGAAAATGTATAGGGTACTGGATTTTTCCACCTCGCAGCTACCATCCATAAATTCAGCATCAGGAAACATCCCAACTGGCAACCCTGGGGTTTTTAAGCGTTTGACTTGGGTTACTAAATTCGAGTTTGCAGAGATTAAAACTGCCGGTGGATGCCCAGCACTGGCGTAAACTAGGGTGCGCTTAACTCGGTTATAGACTCCGTACCAGATAGTGAAATATTTATCATTTCGCTGAGTCATCTGGAACGTTTCATTCAACGCCTTCAGGACATCACTAGGCTCATAGTAATTAATTTTAGGAAGGGCTTGGCTTTTGAGTAAGTTCATTACAGAAAGAGACGGTAAAGCAGCCCGCAATCCATGTCCGGCGACATCTAGCAGATAAATCGCTAAATGATCTGGATCTAGCCAGTAATAATCAAAGCCATCCCCTCCTAATTGACGGGAAGGAACAAAGCGCGAATCAATGGTTACAGGAGGTGAGGTCAGCGGAGAAGGAAGGATGGAACACACATACTCGGCTGCTTCTGCTAATTCCGCCTCCAACAGCAGTTTTTGGTGCTGCAAGTCGTGGCTGAGTTGGTGTAACCTCAAGCCTGCCCGCACTCGCGCCTTCAACTCATACATATCGATGGGCTTGCACAAAAAATCATCTGCCCCAGCATCCAGCCCTTTCACCCGATCCTCGACGGAACCCATCGATGTCAGCAAAATAAAGAAAGTTGTTGAAAGTTCTGCGGTTGCCTTGACCTGACGGCACACTTCCAGTCCGTTCATGCGCGGCATGATCCAATCGCAAATTACCAGTGCGGGTCGTAACTTTTGCGCTAGGGTCAAACCGGCTTCGCCATCGCTGGCGACGGTTAACTCATAACCCTCGCTTTTTAGCGTTCTTTTGAGCAATAGCTGAATCGCCGGGTCATCATCAATAATCAGAACTTGAACCATGAGATAGAGGGACTACAGGTCGCTTAAGATGGAAGGCAGTTAAAACTGAAGGATGACACCTGAGGCAAGTGTGAAGATCGCTAAACTTCACCGAAAATATGCCCAATCATAAACAAGTATAGTCATCGGTTGCTCGAAGTTATCTAGGCTTTCCACTCGTTACTGACTCGCATTATGATGATCAACATTGTTACTGCGATCGAAAATGCTCATGTAGATATTTTGAGAGCCGTCATCACCAAATCTAGCAAGTTCTACGCCCAAAGCTATCAATACTTCCAGTCTAAGCACCTCCGACTTCTTGACTCATGCCACCCATTCATGAGGCTAATGAGAAAGTGGCACGCTGCCCACTAACCAGAAAATTCATTGCGATCGCAACGATTACCTATAGGCTAGACTGGATTCTCTCTAATTTGTGCCGATGTTTAATACAAAGTTTCAGTGTCGTTGATTAAAAAGGCTTTGAACAGTTGAAACTCATCAAAAAAATCTCTGTACAAGTTTCCAGCGACCTCAAGGCGTTAGATGGTGTTTTGTCATGGTTTGAAGGTTTAAATCAACCTGAGATTCCTAAAAAAGTTTGGCTACAGTGCCAATTAGCTCTGGCCGAAGGCTTTACTAACGCAGTTCGTCATGCCCACAAAGGCAAAACTTCAGATGTTCCAATTGATATTGAAGTTAATTTGTTTTCGGAATGTTTAGAAATCCGAATTTGGGATCAAGGACCGCCTTTTAATTTAGAAGCCCGCCTTAAAAAACCAGAGGAGATCAGCAAGAATGCCACGGGGGGGCGGGGTATCGCCATTTTACAAAAAATCGCGGACTATCTGAGTTATACCCGCACTGACAACCGGAATTGCCTGTTAGTTGTAAAAAATTATTCTAATTTGTTAGCCTCTGATTGAATTTCACATAAAGATAAGTAGAAGTTTAATTTCTAATAAGATTTTAATCTTCACAACTGGAGAAAGAAAAGAGATTTATAGACCTAGAAGGCTGTAGGATCGAGGGTTAAGAGGCTAGGAGTTGGCTGAAGGACGGACTTCTTAGCGTCTGGAGTACGAATGTCTTCAGGAAAACGGTTTTTGGGTTGATGAGCGCCTACCGGCTGAAATAACCATACAACAGAGCGAGCAATGGGATGGGTGCGAGTAGCGATCGCGCAATCCTAGCACTGCTGACGAACCTACCCTACGGGAAGCCAACGCCATTTTACGTTTTTAGCTTCTCGCGCACTTAATTTACAAGAGGAATCTGAGATTATGACCGCACCGACTCAAGAGGCGATGTTAGCGACGCCTGCTTTTTGCGATGGAATTCAATATTTTGGCGAGAATTTGCCAGGATTTGAGACGGCTGGAAAATCTCCTGCCATAGAAGAAGGTAAGCCAAGCATCGCATCTCCCACCGATCCGGCTGCTGTCTTCCAAACTTTATTGTATGCAGATGCTTTACGCTATTTGACCCTGCAAGTCACTGCAAGTAAGGCGTCTGGGCACCCTGGCGGTTTTGCGAGTCAAGCGGAAGCGTATGCCGCATTGGTTATGCTCGGTTACAAGAATATCATCACCGAAGTCGGCCATCACGCCCCCGGATTTTATAGTGCCATGTTCTTGGATCGGTCGCTAGAGGACATGGGAATCACGACCGTGCAGCAATTGCGCGATCGCTTCCGGGAAAAACACGGACTCTTAGGACACCTCTCCGGCTACATTCC
>NZ_JACJOQ010000564.1:0-12111 GCF_014695635.1 Coleofasciculus sp. FACHB-712
ACTTCTGCTTGTACGCCCAGTTTCCCTTCCGTACCCACCTCACGCGCCACCCGCGTCACTTCCGAGGCGAAGGAGTTCAACTGATCCACCATCGTGTTGACGGTGTTTTTTAGTTCTAAAATTTCCCCGCGCACATCGACGGTAATTTTCTTCGACAAGTCGCCATTTGCCACCGCCGTCGTCACTTCTGCGATGTTCCTCACCTGGGAGGTTAAACTTCCCGCCATGAAGTTCACCGAATCAGTGAGATCCTTCCAAGTTCCGGCAACTCCCTTCACTTCTGCCTGACCGCCCAACTTCCCATCTGCACCCACCTCACGCGCCACCCGTGTGACTTCCGAGGCAAAGGAGTTGAGCTGATCCACCATCACGTTGATGGTGTCCTTCAAATCTAAAATTTCGCCTTTGACATCAACCGTGATTTTCTTGGATAGGTCGCCATTTGCTACTGCCGTCGTTACTTCTGCAATGTTCCGCACCTGCGCGGTCAAGTTTCCTGCCATCAAGTTCACGCTGTCGGTGAGATCCTTCCAGGTTCCGGCAACACCGCGAACTTCTGCCTGACCGCCCAGTTTACCTTCTGTACCTACTTCGCGGGCAACCCGCGTGACTTCCGAGGCAAAGGAGTTCAGCTGATCCACCATCACGTTGACGGTGTTTTTTAGCTCTAAAATTTCGCCTTTGACATCGACGGTGATTTTCTTGGATAGGTCGCCATTGGCAACCGCAGTCGTCACTTCGGCGATGTTCCGCACCTGCGCGGTCAAATTTCCTGCCATCAAGTTGACGTTATCGGTCAAATCTTTCCAGGTGCCTGCAACGCCCTTCACTTCTGCTTGCACGCCCAGCTTGCCTTCCGTACCCACTTCACGGGCAACCCGCGTTACTTCTGAGGCAAAGGAGGAAAGCTGATCCACCATCGTGTTGACGACCTGTGCGGTTTGGAGGAATTCCCCTTGCAAGGCTCTACCTTCAATCTCCGGTGCGATTCTCTGAGATAGGTCGCCATTGGCAACTGCCCGGATCACGCGAGCAGTTTCAGCGGTCGGTTGAACTAAATCTGTAATTAGGGTATTGACAGAATCTACACTTGCTGACCAGGAACCCCCTGCCGTTCCAATCGAAGCACGCTGGGCGATTTTTCCTTCTTTCCCAACAACCGTGCTGATCCGTTCTAGCTCAGTCGCCATCCTCTGATTCATCTCAATGATGTCGTTGAGCGTATCGGCAATTTTCCCCGCCATGCCAGTCTGGTCAATCGGCATCCGGACAGAAAAGTCACCTTTTTTAACAGCTACGAGCGTTCTCAGGAGCTGTTTGGCATCGAGATTATCGGTATCGGGGGTTGCCGGTGCAGTGGGCATAGCTTTATCCTTCGAGGATGGTTACTTTTTGTCGCAGCCTGAGTAACGGGTGCAAAATTCTGTCATATCAATGATGATTCTGACGCACTGCGACCCTTTTTGAATACTTTTGGGCGACTCAAACGTGTTAACTTCTCGTTACAAGACGCAGGCTGAGCATTGCTACTTATCATTCAACAGCCGCGTTGTCGCTAACCAGTGGTGCGTAGATGCTTGTTTTCCGAGACTTGTTTGAGTTTATGAGTACAAGGTCGCTGTGTCAGTCATTAATATATCAAGAATCAGTTGGGTTGAGGGGTAGGCGCTAAGGGCAAGGGAGAGAGGATGCGATCGCATCCTCTCTCCCAGCAGAGTATCCCAAAAACAAAGCAAATTGTGTAGTAGTACCCACAAGAGGTGCTACTACACAATTTTAATGGTCATTTAATTGTCAGCAACGCTAAACTTTGAGCATGAATTTTGAGCATAAAATCTATTCGTGTTCTACCACAAATATATTTGCATAGAGGTTTGCTAATATTTGCTTTCCCTCTTGCGTCATCTCTAAGTAGCGTAATCCATCCTGGATGTAAGGATATACGACATTCCAGTAAAACTTCGGGTAGTTTCTTCGTAAATCTCCGGGAGTTTTGTAACCCAATGTTTTATTCACCCCGGTTTCTTCAAATTCGTAGAACAATCCACTAATTTTTTGCAAGTAGCGCGGATCGCTAAGTTGACCAATTAAATCGGCGGCACGAATTAAGCCTGGAAAGTTATTAGTATCTTGATGATCTGCATCTGCTGGCACAGGAAAACGAGTTAACTCGATATTGTTCTTGATTGTTTCTGTATCTATCAGTTTGTGACCGCCAAAACGCTCCTCAATAAACAGTTTTCCGCGATCTACATGATAAGGTGTAAGGCTAGCATCGGTTAATCCGGTTGGCAGCGAAATGAGCAAGTTGTCAATACCTGTGGCATACACCCTTTCACTGGGTCGATCTTGCAGGCAAACTCCTTTGACGTAGCCAATATCATGGCACAACAAAGAAATGATACAGTGCAACCAATCTTCGCAATAAACTCCCCCAAAGCGGATATGTTTGCCCCGCAGAATTGCTTGTCCCACTAAGGTGACAAAGATGGTGTGCTCGACGTTGTGATAAAGGGCGTCGCTGTTAGCAATATTTTCCAGAGCCATGTTTCCAGCCCAGACGATGATATCAGGGTAGTCTGGTTTAAGACCGCCGTAAGTGCGGCAATAGGCAGCTCGCAGGCGTTCAACGAAGGTATCGATCATCACCATTGTGGGATTAAACATCTCTAGTCCCCTGATAAAATTGAGAGCGCATTTAGAAAATTCAATTAAAGAAAATCAATTGTTATAAATTGATTAAAATTTTGAAGCGTCTACTGATTGGCCTAAAACTACTCTTCTAGGGCGTTTAATTTTATTCATTTTCTAAATTAAAACACGCTTACTTGCTACTTCTATCAGTAGTTTTACTTACCTTTATGCAGACCGCAACCAGGAAAGCTCAGAAGTTCTGAGTGTTTTTCAGGCTACAGCAAAACTGAAGACGCGAGAGCATTCAGTTTGGCTAACCCCTGTTACACATCAGACCTAATTAATTCAGGAAACCCCAGGAAAGTTCAGGAAATCTCCAGTCTTTCCTCTGTTATCTGCTATAGGAGATTGTTTTTGCTTGCACCTTCCCAGGGTTTCTTAAGGTGGTGTAATACCATTTCAGTAATTGCCTGCAACACAGCCGACGAATTGCTGCGATGGGAGCGCCGCTACTCTAGTAACAAGAAGGAGAAAGAGAAAATCGCCAGTATAGTGCCAGTAAAGCTAATAAAATCTCTGAGAAGTGTCAAAAGTTGCCCTTTTTTCTAGCGTTAGCGTTCGCGAAGCGGCGCGGATGTGGGAAAGGGATGCGCGATCGCGCATCCGCGCTGCTTCGCGGGGATGCAAGGGATATCTCTACCGTTTAAGCGTCTCAATTAGGACTTTTCAGGCATTCTCTAATAGGTGTAACAAGATTAATAGCAGGAGAGGGTTACGCTTTAGACTCAGCCATCAGGATTCCCTTAGAGCTTAGAAAGAAGGAGTCCCTGGCTCAGGGGAGTTTTGTCCGCTTTATTGCCATCGACGGGCTGTGGCAGCTACATTTTTATAATAGGAAGTAATCCTAGGCTTACTGTTTGGTTGCACTTATAAAAAGTTATCAAATATACGCAAGGTGCAATTTTAAATAAGCCTTTGATTCTATCAGTTCCTATTTTCAGATAAAGCTGCTCAGTATTTTTATTGACAAGAGCTGAGAACGCTATGTAAATTTAATCGCTCAGTCTTCTAAAATGAACCTTCCTATGTGAATCAGGTTGCAAAATTTATTAAATGTTAAATATAGCAAATTTGCTCGATTTTTAATCTGTTTTTAAGAAACCGCGAAAGACGCACTAGCCTTAATTGAGCTATACACTTTCTTCGCTAGAGCAAAAAGAAAACGATAAAAAAGAAGTTTCTGAACACCTAAAGTTGTTATCAAATAGCCCTTTCAAGCAAGCATGGAAATTAACGAAGCATTAAAATTTATAGACGATTTAATTTTTGTTAAAACAGGAAAGCACTTAAACGATCTGGAAAGGGAAATATTTCTAGGATCTTGGGAAGGAAAAACTTATGAAGATATTTATCCTTTGAATCCTCAATATGTAGAAAAAGATGTTGGCTATAAATTATGGAAGAAGCTTTCGGTAGTTTTGGAGGAAAGAGTTAGCAAAAAAAATTTCAAAGGGGCAATAGAACGCGCTCAGAAGCAGGAGTCGCACTCAGCAGAACTACCACCGAACGGGAACCAGAACCATTCCCAAAAAGAGGTAGAAGTATTTACGAAGAGAATTTTTATCTCGCACCGCGCACAGGAGCCAGATAGGGGACTAGCAACTCAATTTTACGAAACCCTGAATGCTTCTGGATACACAGCCTTTATGGCGAG
Source organism: Coleofasciculus sp. FACHB-712 (assembly GCF_014695635.1). Classification (NCBI taxonomy): domain Bacteria; kingdom Bacillati; phylum Cyanobacteriota; class Cyanophyceae; order Coleofasciculales; family Coleofasciculaceae; genus Coleofasciculus; species Coleofasciculus sp. FACHB-712. The sequence continues at coordinate 4,349 of NZ_JACJOQ010000564.1, forward strand.
TGTAGGCGCACCTACAAGGGATGTCCAGAAAGGCGAGGGTCAGAGACATTCCTCAGAAAAAATCGGATGGTCAGCGCCGCCTCTTCTCTCTCAAATTGATACAGAGTTACAGCAATGCGACTACTTTTTGCTGCTAATTTCTCCCCAGACGGCGGTAAGTGAAATGGCGATCGAAGAGTTGCGACGAGCGAAGGAATTGCGCTCTATTCAGAATAAGCCAGCCGTGCTAACAATTCGCGTTAATTGTCCCTCGAATACTCGGCTAAATCACGATTTACGCAGCTATCTTGATGGAAATGAACAATTTGAGTGGAACTCGCCTGCTGACACTCCAAGTATTGTGCAAAAAATTCTGAGTTTACTGGCAAGAAGCGTGGAGTCCGGCGTTGTAGAGGCAGATTTAACTAGGATATCCGTGGGGATACCTGAGGAATCAATCGATTCATCTCTAGAGAAGCCTGAAAGCCTAACTCCTTTAATTTCCCAGGAGGATGAAGGGACATCCGTCATCCTGCATTCTTCAGATGCACCCCTGCCAGTAGCAGAACCAGAGTTACCCAATGGTCAGGTGCGTCTGGCTTCTGCGTTTTATGTAGAGCGAGTTCCTTATGAAACTCAGTGTTACAAGGAGATTTTGCAACCAGGCGCTTTGATTCGGATCAAGGCACCGAGACAGATGGGGAAAACTTCGCTGATGGCGAGGATTCTTTATCGAGCAAACGAGCAAGGTTATCGGACGGTACCGTTGAGTTTTCAGCACGCGGATACGGCAGTTTTTACAGATTTAAATCAACTTTTGCGGTGGTTTTGTGCCCGAATTTCTCGAAAGCTGCGCCTTCCTCATCAATTAGATGATTATTGGACGGATACTTTTGGTAGTAAAGATAATTGCACGATTTATTTTGAGGATTGTTTGCTGTCAGCATCTGACAGTCCGTTAGTATTAGGGTTAGATGAAGTGGATCGGGTTTTTCAATATCCCAAAATTGCTGACGATTTTTTTGGGTTGTTGCGGGCTTGGTACGAGGAAGCTGGCTATGGGAATGGCGATAGCGATCGCTGGCAACAACTCCGGCTGGTGGTGGTACACTCAACGGAAGTTTATATCCCCCTCAATGTCAATCAATCGCCGTTTAATGTAGGGTTGCCGATTGAGTTACCGGACTTTAGCCCGGAACAGGTGCAAGATTTAACTCAGCGGCATGGACTGAATTTGAATGCAACGCAGGTTGAGCAATTAATGAGGCTAGTTGGTGGACATCCTTATTTAGTCCGATTGGCGCTTTATCATATCGCGCAGCAAACGATTACGCTGGATCAACTGTTAGAAACTGCACCCACAGAGGCGGGACTTTACGATGACCATTTGCGAAGACATTTATGGAATCTGCAACAACATCCAGAGTTAGCAGATGCTTTCGCTAAAGTAGTGATGGCGGACACACCCATCGAATTAGAGTCGGTGCCAGCATTTAAATTGCATAGTATGGGGCTGGTACAGTTGCAGGGCAATTATGTCGCGCCGCGCTTCGATTTATATCGGCAATATTTTAGCGATCGCTTGTCAATTAAAAACTAAAAATTAATAGGGATTAGTTGAGTTAATAGTTGAGCTATCTCTTAGGCAAATTTTAGATAACTGTTAGCTAAAAGTATAGAGCAGTTATTCATTACTCACAAAAAACTCATTTGTCAGAAGCATGGTGTTTTCTACCCAATCAGAAGCCCTTATGAGTCAACAGCCAAACCCAGGCTATAACTATAAAGTCGGTGGACATTTGCCTCTTGATGCTCCTACTTATGTAGTGCGACAGGCAGATTTTGACCTTTACGAGGGGTTGAAGGCGGGAGAGTTTTGTTATGTGTTGAATTCTCGGCAGATGGGGAAAACTAGCTTGCGGGTGCGAACGATGCACAAGTTGCAAGCGGAAGGATTTGCCTGTGCAGCGATAGACTTGACGAAAATTGGTAGCCAAGATATTACGCCGGATCAGTGGTATGCCGGAGTGATGCGGCGGTTGGTGACGAGTTTCCAGCTTTCAGACAAGATTAACTTACAGAGTTGGTTGCGCGATCGCGCTTTTTTACCTCCGGTGCAGCGCTTGAGTGAATTTATCGAACAAGAGCTGCTAACATCAGTCAGCCAGAAAATTGTTATTTTTATCGACGAAATTGATAACGTCCTTAGCTTAAATTTTAAGACTGATGACTTTTTTGCGTTTATTCGTGCTTGCAATGAATACGAACGTCTGACTTTTGCCTTGCTAGGGGTAGCGAGTCCCTCTGATTTGATGCAAGACAAAAACCGGACTCCTTTTAATATCGGTCGGGCGGTTGAATTATCTGGCTTTCAATTACACGAAGCGCAGCTTTTAGCAGGGGGGTTAGCCGGGAAAATTAGCAATCCTCAAAAAATGCTAAAAGCGGTATTAGATTGGACGGGAGGACAGCCGTTTCTTACCCAAAAACTTTGTAAATTAGTCCTTCAACAAGCAGAGCAAAACTTATTACCCATTAGCCAAATCCCAGATTGGGTTGAGAGATTAGTGCGCTCGCGGATCATCGAGAGTTGGGAAGCAATGGATGAACCACCGCATCTAAAGACGATACGCGATCGCATTCTCCGAATTGGACAGCGCAGCCGTACGCTACTGGATCTCTATCAGTTAATTTTGCAACAAGATGAATTAGCATTTGACGAAAGTCCCGAACAAATCGATTTATTACTATCAGGAGTAATTGTCAAGCGGCAAGGGAAGTTAAAGGTATGTAACCGCATTTATGCCTCTGTATTTAACGAGAGGTGGGTAAACAAGGCGTTAGCGGATATGCACGCCGACTTCATGCAAGTTGTTGCTACCCAAGAACAAAAACTTCTATCGATGCTTAGCGTGATGGAAGGCAAAACATTTGATGATATTCTTTCAGAAATATTAGGTTCTATTACTTTAAAAATGGGCGAACTACTGAGTGTAGATCGCACAACAGTTTTCTTTATAGATGAAGAAAAAAGTGAACTTTGGTCAATTATTGCTAGGCATGAAGACGGAAATCATCCCGAACTTCAGATTTTGTCAAATAAAGAAACTAAAGGACGATTAACTTATTTCAAAAAATTTGTCAGCACTCCCTTTAGTTTTTGCGACGATCCCGCTGAGTTGGAAGCGGAGGAATTAGATACAAATAAGGGATATCGCACCTACAACGAGTTGATTTTACCAATATTAAATGAGCAGGGAGATTTAGTTGCTGTTGTTCAATTACTGAATAAGTTAAAGCAGCCGAATAATCCACAAGCTCGCTATTCAGAAAGAATTGATAAATACGGTTTCACAGAAGCCGATCAAAAACAGTTTGCTGACTATGCTCCGGCAATTCGACGAATTCTAGAAAGATGCCAGTATTGCTATAAATTAACCCAAAGACTACAAGCCTCAGAAGCACTGACAGAAGCAACGCGATCGCTCTCTCAAAGCAGCCTTGACTCTGAAGAAGTCTTGGGTCGCGTCATGGATGCGGCAAAAAAACTGATGAATGCCGATCGCAGCACCCTTTGGCTAATCGATCGAGAGGCAGATGAACTATGGACAAAAATTCCTTTTGAGGACGGTTCTGTTCGAGACTTGCGAGTCAAAGTAGGGCAAGGTTTCGCTGGCAAAGTTGCTGCATCGGGAGAAACTTTAAATATTCCCTTCGATCTGTACGATCACCCTGATTCGGAGACAGCTAAGAAAACAGATCAGAAGACGGGTTATCGAACTTGTAGTTTACTCTGTATGCCCGTTTTCAGCCCTGATGGTGAATTATTGGGTGTTACCCAATTAGTGAATAAAAAGAAACCGGGTGTTTTTCCAGAATATAACCCAGATCATTGGCCCGAAGCCCCCGAATGCTTCAAGGCTAGTTTTGATGGGAATAGTGAAAAATATATGCAGATTTTTAACTCTCAAGCGGGGGTGGCTCTGCAAAATGCCCAGAAATTTGCCAGCGTCAAACAAGAGGCAGAATCTCAACAAAAAAATGTGGTCAGTCAAACTCTGGCGATGCTCAATAGTGTCATGGATAACCAGGGTTTTGATGATATTTTAGATAGCACCTTGCGTTCGATTACTCTAAAAATGGGCAAATCTTTGAGTGCCGACCGCACGAGTATCTTTTTATTAGATGAAGACAAACATGAATTTTGGTCAATTATCGCCGAAGCCGATGGAGATGGTTCTTTAGAAATTCGGATACCTGCTAATAAAGGAATTGTGGGCGAAGTGGCAGCCCGCAAAGAAGTTATTAATATTCCCTTCGATTTCTATGACGATCCTCGCTCTGATGCAGCAAAAGAGCAAGACAAAAAAAACGGCTATCGCACTTATACAATGTTGGCGTTGCCACTCTTAAATGAGCAGGGAAATTTAGTCGCAGTTATTCAGTTACTCAACAAATTAAAGCGATTTGGCGATCGGACTGCATCCTTAGCAGAAAGAATCGATCGACAGGGCTTTACCAAAGCAGATGAAGAACGATTTGCGGAAAATGCCCCAATGGTTCAAATGATTTTAGAAAGCTTCCGCTCTTATCATAAAACGGCTAGAGGGCAACGAGTGGCAGCCGCATTAATGGCAGCAGCTCGTTCAGTGAATCAAAGCAGTTTGGATCTTCAAGAAATTCTCAAACGGGTGATGGAAGCAGCTAAGAAACTGATGAATGCCGACCGCAGTACTTTGTGGATTTTAGATCAAAAGCCTGGTGAATTGTGGACGCAGATTCCCTTTGACGATGGCTCGGTAAAAGAATTGCGGGTGAAAGTAGGACAAGGTTATGCTGGCAAAGTTGCCGAATCTGGAGAGCCTTTGAATATTCCTTTTGATTTATATTCTCGCCCAGATTCGGAGACAGCCAAAAAAACCGATCTTCAGACAGGTTATCGCACTTGTAGCTTACTATGTATGCCAGTTTTTAGCCCCGATGGTGATTTGATTGGCGTGACTCAATTAGTGAATAAAAGAAAGCAAGGAGACTTTCCAGAATATGAAAGTCCCGATCAGTTGGCATTTCTACAAGAGGAAGCTCCGGAATATTTTAGGGCTAGTTTTGATGACAGCGATCAAAAATATATGCAAATTTTTAATAATCAAGCTGGAGTCATCCTCCAAAATGCCGAACTTTTGGCAGCCGTTAAAAAACAAGAGCGATCGCTTCGAGACAACCTGAGTGAATTGTAAATTTAAGCGTTGGTTCAGTACTTTGGGAATAACCCCATCCCGCCTTACTAAGAAACAGTGTTGAAGTTTTAAATTATCTAAAATTATCTAAATGCCTGCCCCGTCGAGGAACTCCGTAATCAGCCGATTAGAAGCATTTGAAATGATCGCCTTCTGAAGGCTAGCGTGCATGGCAACGGGTACCTTTCTTTGAATTTTTAACGATTCAATTTCCTCCTCTAAAAATTGAATCCGGTCAAACAAAGCCCGTATTACTTCCGCTTCTGGATCTTGCAGGCTTTCATTGTTAACGGAAGCATCCAAATTATCTTTGCGGCGGACAATTCGACCCGGAACGCCAACTACCGTGGAATGAGACGGAATATCCCGCAAAACAACGGAACCGGCACCGATACGGACGCTATTTCCAATGTGAATATTTCCTAATACCTTCGCACCCGCTCCCACTACGACATTTTCTCCTAAGGTTGGGTGGCGTTTGCCTATTTCTTTGCCAGTACCACCGAGCGTTACGCCTTGGTAAATCAGGGCGTTGTCTCCCACAATTGCAGTTTCTCCAATCACAACGCCAATGCCGTGATCGATGAAAACGCCTTTGCCAATTTTAGCTCCCGGATGAATTTCAATTCCCGTGAAGAAACGAGCCAAGTGGGAAATCAAGCGAGGAATGAAGGGAAACCCAAGGCAATAAAGCCAGTGCGCCACCCGATGAAAGAAAAGTGCCTGTAAGCCTGGATAGCAGAACAGCACCTCCAGCCAATTGCGTGCCGCTGGGTCGCGCTGAAAAATTATTTGGAAATCAGCGATCGCAGTCTTCAGCAAGGGGCGCTTCTCCCTTCAAGTGTGAGATGGATAGCAAGCAAATTAAATCACCCGTAATTTTGTAGGGATACCGTAATTTTGCTCCTAAGTAGGAGTATGCCATAGCCTATCTACAAAAACAATCCTAAAACTGCATAATTCCTACCGACGAACCGTAGTATAGTGGAAAACGTTCTTGGCTGGAGATAATCCCATGCGATGGACTGTCCTGTAAGGTGAGGTACGCTTTCCTGGCTCTCCTAGAACTAGCCAGCCACCACAAGCCGCGAGACATCCTGCAAATAGACCACATCGCTGCCGGTCAACAAATACCAGACCGCTATTTAGCGCAGGTGTTGATGACGTTGTGGCGCTGCGGTTTAGTCCTCAGTCAACGAGGCGCTTTCATCAGGTTATTTGTTGGCGGAGGAACCCCAGCGAATTACGGTGTGACAGGTGCTGGCTTGTTTAGAGGGGACAGAGAAACTGGAACCCTTGAGTCTAACTGCTTCGCAAACCCTTGAAGACTTTGCGATTAAGGAAATTTGACAGGAAGCACCGACAGATAGGATTCGCCACGGGCGATCGCTTCACGCCGTCTTGCAGTGCGAGACGTTACAGGATCTGCTCTCGAAATGGGATGAGAGTCAACAGTTGAGTCCATGTTTTACATCTAACTTTGGCGGAGTAGTAAAGATGCGAATTGCTCATAATGTCACGGAATTAGTTGGTCATACGCCTCTGGTTGAGCTGAATCGGATTCCGCAATCTGAAGGCTGTGTAGCGCGAATTGTTGCGAAGTTGGAGGGGATGAACCCGACCGCTTCAGTAAAAGACCGCATTGGCGTCAGCATGATTCAAGCTGCTGAGGAAGCTGGTTTCATTCAGCCGGGAAAAACGATTATCATTGAGCCTACTTCTGGCAACACTGGCATTGCGCTGGCGATGGTAGCGGCGGCGAAAGGCTACGCCTTGATTTTGACGATGCCAGAGACGATGAGCCAAGAACGGCAGGCGATGCTCAAAGCTTATGGTGCCCAGCTGGAACTGACTCCTGGAGCTGAAGGCATGAAGGGAGCGATCGCTAGAGCCGAACAAATTGCGGCGACAACTCCGAATGCTTTTGTACCGCAACAGTTTCGCAACCCAGCCAATCCCCAAATCCATCGGGAAACGACAGCCGAGGAAATTTGGGCTGATACTGACGGTGAAGTAGATTTCTTGGTTGCGGGAATTGGGACAGGTGGCACGCTGACGGGAGTGGCTGAGGTCATCAAGGCACGAAAACCGAGTTTTAAAGCGATCGCTGTAGAACCAGTTAGCAGTCCAGTTCTCTCTGGAGGTCAGGTGGGAGCGCATAAAATTCAAGGGATTGGTGCTGGATTCATCCCAGATGTTCTCCGAACAGAGCTAATCGATGAAGTGATTGCTGTTACGGATGAGGAGTCGATTTATTACGGTCGCCGCTTGGGTCGAGAAGAAGGGTTGTTGTCGGGTATCTCTGCGGGAGCTGCTTTAGGTGCTGCAATTCGGATTGCTAAACGTGAAGAGAATGCAGGTCGTTTGATTGTTATGGTGCAACCCAGTTTTGGCGAACGTTATCTGAGTACACCGTTATTTCGAGAACCGGAAATTCAGGATTATCCAGTTCTGGTTTAAACCAACGGTTGGAGTCGTTGTATCAGTGCATTAGTGCTAATACTTAGTGCTAATACTTTGATGCAAGACGCGATCGCATTTATTTTA
>NZ_JACJOQ010000565.1:0-8427 GCF_014695635.1 Coleofasciculus sp. FACHB-712
CGCAGTTATCATCGGATTTTCCTAAACCATGTCTCCCGAAGTTGTAGAAATTCTTTCCGCAGACGAAATCCGTCGAACCCTCAATCGTATCGCTTCCCAGGTGGTAGAGAAGTCACGCGACTTGTCTGAGTTAGCGCTAGTAGGTGTTTATACCAGAGGCGCTGTATTAGCCAATCTCTTGGCTCGTCAGATAGAAGCGCTCGAACAAGTGCAAGTGCCCGTGGGAGCGCTAGATATTACCTTCTATCGAGATGATTTGGATCAAATTGGCATTCGCACACCCGCCAAAACTGACATCCCTTTCGATCTCTCTGGTAAGACGGTAGTGTTGGTGGATGATGTCATTTATCGAGGGCGTACCGCTCGTGCTGCCCTGAATGCGGTAAATGATTATGGTAGACCAGCGGCAATTTGGTTAGCCGTTCTGGTGGATAGGGGGCAGCGGGAGTTACCCATTCACCCGGATTTCACGGGCAAGAAGTTGCCAACGTCCAAAGAAGAACAGGTGAAGGTTTACTTACAAGAGATTGATGGACGAGATGCTGTGGAATTATTAAAGGTTTAAGCGGTCTTGTCTTCGGTTTCCCTGGTGTGTTGGTGGGAAAATCGAGATTGTTAATAAACCAGTCTGTACAGATTTGTCAGGCGCTGTCTATGCAGAACGTTGGAGATAGTAGATTGATTAATAAATCGGCTCTTACCAAAGAAACCCAGACCCGAAAGGCAGATCATCTAAAAATTTGTCTCGATGAGGATGTGCAATTTCACTCCACAACGAATGGATTGGAAGGCTACCGCTTTAATCACTGTTGTTTGCCAGAGTTAGATCAACGTGAAGTTGATATCTCAACAACTTTTTTGGGAAAACAGCTCGGTGCGCCTTTGCTCATTTCTTCGATGACGGGGGGAACGGAACTGGCGAGGATGATTAATTATCGTCTAGCTGCTGCGGCGCAACGCTATAACCTAGCGATGGGCGTGGGTTCCCAGCGGGTAGCGGTGGAGAATCCCCAGGTTGCTTCGACTTTCGCCGTGCGATCGCTTGCTCCCGATATTCTCCTATTTGCGAACTTGGGGGCGGTGCAACTTAACTATACCTATGGAGTTGATGAATGTCTGCGCTCAATTGACTTGTTAGAGGCAGACGCCTTGATTTTGCATCTCAATGCCTTGCAAGAGTGCATTCAACCCAGAGGTGACACCAACTTCCGAGGCTTACTTGACAAAATCAAAAATTTGTGCAATAAGTTACCAGTACCCGTGATTGTCAAAGAGGTGGGAAATGGCATCTCCGCTGCGATCGCGCAGAAGTTGATTGATGCGGGTGTGAGCGCCATTGACGTTGCCGGTGCCGGTGGGACATCATGGGCAAAGGTGGAGAGTGAACGGGCTGAAAATGCCCAGCAGCGCCGATTAGGACTAACTTTTGCTGATTGGGGTTTGCCCACAGCAGAATGCATTACCAGTATTCGAGCCATTGCCCCAAATATTCCCTTGATTGCCTCTGGGGGATTACGCAACGGTCTGGAAGTGGCAAAAGCGATCGCGCTAGGAGCCGATCTCGCGGGTCTGGCGTGGCCTTTTCTCCAGGCAGCCGTAGAATCGGAAGACGCCCTTGATGCTTTGGTTGAAGTATTAGTCGCTGAAATCACCACTGTATTATTCTGCACTGGCAATCCCACCTTGTCTGCTCTGAAACAGTCTGGCGCGTTGCAACCATTACGATAACTGTGTTGGAAATGGGAAAGCGATAAGTGAATTCAAAGCTTAAAACTTTTACCCATTCCCAATTACCCATTACCCTAACCCCAGCCTAATGCGTAGTTTCCTTAAACAAACTTTTGCTAGCTTGCTTGGAAGCCTATTCGGACTCATCCTATTTTTCGGTTTGGGAACGAGCGGGCTAATCTTGTTATTGATTGCGGTGGCATCTAAAGATACAGGGCCGGAAGTTGAGGATAAATCGGTACTGGTAATCGATCAGTCTTTGACGATTACGGATAGCGATCCGATATCCAGCACCAGCGAAGCAATCAGCGAAGCTTTATCTGGTGAGGAAAATAATAGCGTGCGGCTGCGAACGGTTTTGAATGCCCTTGAGCAGGCAACTAAAGATAAGCGGATTGTGGGCGTATATTTAGATGGCAGTGGTTCCTCTAGTTCTAGCACCGGGTTTGCCACGCTCAAAGAAGTTCGTTCGGCGCTGGAAAAATTCCGTAAGTCTGGCAAAAAGATTATTGCCTACAACATGGATTTGGGGAAACGGGAATATTATTTAAGCTCAGTGGCAGACACCATTGTGATGAACCCGTTGGGAACAATCGAAATGAACGGTTTGCGTTCTGAGTCGATGTTCCTAACAGGAGCCTTGCAGAAATACGGGGTTGGGGTTCAGGTGATCCGGGTTGGGAAATTTAAGTCAGCGGTGGAACCTTATGTACTCACGAAACTGAGTCCGGAGAACCGACAACAAACTCAGAATTTGTTGGGCGATTTGTGGGGAGACTTTTTGACAACAGTGAGCCAGGGTCGAAAATTAAACCCGAAACAGCTACAAGCGATCGCAGACACTCAAGGAATATTAACCGCACCGGATGCGAAAAAGCGTGGCTTTGTGGATCGGGTAGCGTATCTAGATCAGGTGGTGGCAGACCTGAAAAAGCTAACTGGCAGAACCGAAGAGAATAAAACATTCCGTCAAATTAGCCTTGCTACTTACGCTAGAGCGACTCAAACCGAAGGTAAAGATCGCACTTCTGACAACAAAATTGCCCTACTTTACGCCGAAGGGGAAATCGTAGACGGCGAAGGTGGCTCTCGGCAAGTGGGAGGAGATCGCTTTGCCAGACAGCTGCGACGGCTGCGACTTGATAAAGATGTGAAGGCTGTCGTGCTGCGGGTAAATAGTCCCGGCGGTAGCGCCTCGGCGTCTGAGGTGATTCAGCGAGAGGTACGGCTAACTCGTCAGGTGAAGCCAATCATCGTTTCTATGGGAGATATGGCAGCATCCGGTGGCTACTGGATTTCCACCTATGCTAATCAGATTTACGCCGAACCAAATACCATTACCGGCTCGATCGGTGTCTTTGGGATGCTGCTCAATTTCCAAAAGCTTGCGAATAATAATGGCATCACCTGGGATGTCGTCAAAACTTCCAAATTTGCGGATAGCAATACGGTCTCACGTCCCAAAACGCCTCAAGAATTGGCGATTCATCAGCGATTTGTTAACCAAATTTACGGTCAGTTCCTCAACAAAGTGGCGGATTCTCGAAAACTATCAAAGCAGAAAGTCGCTGAGATTGCCCAAGGACGAGTGTGGTCGGGTCAAGATGCCAAGCAACTGGGACTGGTTGATGAGATTGGCGGTATTGATGATGCGATCAAATCTGCTGCCGTTGCCGCTAAACTGGGTGAGAATTGGGAGCTGGAAGAGTACCCCAAGGTTCGCAGTCTAGAACAACGCATTTTGAAACAGTTTGCGGGTGGGGATAATGCCCAAACCAAGCAGCCATCCGATCTGCTGAGTGCAGAACTCCTCAAGTTACAAGAAGAATTAGTAGCGCTCAAAACAATGAACGATCCTAGAGGTATTTACGCCCGTTTGCCCTATAATTTGCGAATTGATTAGTGCAACGTCCGGAATAGGCAGTTGAAAATGTGGAATATACGGTAACAGTCTTCCGATAGGTAGAGTAGACTGAACGGAACAGCCCACCCAATAATTAAAAGCATCTATCTATGGATAGAAAATCTAACCGCTTTGTCCTGCTGATCGTTTCTTGTAGTGCTGCTGGTATCCTTGTGGGAGGCGTCTCCAACTGGATAGATAGTAATCAATGTCTGCAAGCCAAAACGCCTACCAGTGAATGCTTGATGCAAGACCCCACGAGCCAAACGATTCAAGGAATGTGTATGGGTTTGATAGCGGGAGCAGGAGCAGCACTGGGTGCTACTTTGCAGCTAAAGCGGCAAGAAGATTAGAAAGTTTGTTCTTAGTAATGAAAGTATCGCTAATTGATAAGATATGTCGAACAATTAGCCATACTTTCATTCCCCTATTAAAATCGATAACGGCGATCGCTTACCCAGAAGCTAATCGGTACTGCACGACCTTGGGCATCCACCTTCGCTTCCACCACAATCGCTTGCCGTTGTCTGTCCGATCGGGCTTGATAAATATCTTGGTTAATTTCATCCCGCCGCGCTTCTGGCATATAGTAGCTTTCTAAGCCGTAGTCGATGGAATTACCGCTAGATTTGCCCTTTAACGCTATCTGATTTGCTGGCAAAGATTTGGGCATCTTGCTACTCACCCGCACGGGTTTCCATGCTTGGGGAGAATTTGTTTTAGCAGCAGGCGCTTCTAAAATCACGTAGAAGCGAATTCCTGTCGGTAAAGAATTTAAAGGCGGTACGGACGGTGGCAAATCCGTTGCTTTTGCTTCGAGGTGTTGTTTCACTAAGGCTTTCCAACCCGGCAGCGATCGCAAATTCTCTTGACGCGAGATGTCATAGCTTAGCGTCTGCGAATAGCCACGCAAGAAATCGTATGGGTCTACGGGAACCGTCTTGAGAACGACCGTTTTCCCAGTGAGGGTAGTGTAAAGTGGCTGGGCAGGTGCGGCAAGAACGATCGCCGTTTGCAACAGGAGAGGCACCCAGAGTCTCCAAGCAGGCATTCGCTTTTGTGGCTCTATGAGAGTCGGAGCGATTGAAGATGATTGAGAAGTGTGCCTCATTAAAAATCCTCTGAGTCAATTTTTAATTTCCAGCGTGTGGACATAGCGCTCGAACCAAAGCCCGATAGCGATCGCAGTGATACCGCACAGAATAAACAGCAAGGATTTGAAGACTAATCCCGTCGCAGACAACACAAACCAAGTCAGAATTCGCACAATTAATAGCATCATGCCCCCCCAGAAGGCGCTGCGTTCTGCTTGTGCTAGCCCTTGGCGCATCAATGCCGCGGCTAACAAGAACAACAGCACATTGCCAATAAAAGTGGCAAGCAGGGGAATTGGCTGGACGGTGAGATGCCAAACGGGTATCCCAGCCATGAAGCAGATAAAGATACCGATGGCAATTGTGGTCAGAATTTCCTCCCGACGAGTGCGAAGGCTTCTGGTAAGCCACAGCAGACGCAACCACGCAAAGATTGCCAACCCACTCAAAATCACTACATCTACCAGGGGAAACCAAGTAACTCTCGCGGATTGCTCCGCAGAAGACATTTTGGATAAAACACCCCAGAACCAAAGCGAGGACGACAGATAAAGTACAACGCCTAGAAATACCAGCGCCAAACGACGGGCGAGGGGTCGAAAGGAACCTCCCCAGCTTCCCCCTTGCCAAGAGGCGGGAAAGATTTGGTTTGGCTTCGGAACCCGATTTAAGTCACTGTAGACCCACAGCGAGTCATCATAGCCCCACAACAGTGCGGGGGGCAGTGCCAAGGCGATCGCTAATACGATACCCGTAGACTTCAGGGAAAATAGATTAAATAGTCCTAAGCTGAGCGGTCGGAGGTTTGCTTCCAAAGAAGAAATAACTGCGATCGCTGCCAGTCCAAAAATCACGCGAGAACGACACCAGTATGCCAGCGGCACAAACATCAAGCTTGCCAACAGCGGCATATGTTGTCCCATCTGGGATGACCAGGAAAACTCCTCATAATAGTAAGAATTTGACCAACTTGCCCCTTCCCAGTTCCACCAAAAACTCCAGTACCCCAATCCGATAATGATGATTGCCAGCACGCTTAAGGAAGTCAAACGCAAGCTGTAAGCCATTGCTAGCACACCGACTCCCCACGCTAGCAATAACTCATAGAAGGGACCGCTGATGTGAAACATCTGACCCATCAGCCCCATATTTGCCCCTAAAATGATTGCTCCTAAGAGCAAGAATCCATGACCGAGGCGTTGTTGCGCCCCATTCGGACGCCGCCACAGGTAAAAACCCGCAATATTCACTCCAATAAACAAACTCAATAGCAGCGTTACCTTGCCATTTCGCGGCAACTCCTGCCAGTTTGCTGCTACAAAACTGATCGTCCCCAAGCCAATGAGGATACTCCCCAACCCTAACAAGATCATGACAAAGCGATCGCGGGCAGCAGTCTCCAGCCTATTAAATTGATAACGCTCTGATAACTGTTCGTATAGTTGAGCATCAATCAGCCCCTCAGTTCGCCAAAGATTTGCTTCCTGACGTAACTGACGGCGAAATTTATCTGAAACCATAACCCTCAATTACAATCCGCTCTGTAGTCTAATTTTTTTGACTATAAACTTAGTTTTAACGCCCTCCCATGATTCAATTCAAGGGGATGTGACAGTTAGATTCACTATCTACAGATGGGAAAACCTTCTACGTTACTGCTTAAACTCAGTCGGCGTCTATTCGATGACTTAGGCGAACAAGCAAAGTTTCTTGAACTCTTAATTCATCCTTAACCTTTTCCTCCTTACTTTCTTTGATGTCAGGAAAAAACGGGGAATTTGTCCTTGGCTATTCTTATGCCGACAACTTGGCAATACATTTTTGTAGACTGCTGACCTCTTTTACTTTAAGTAATTTAAGGCTAAATAGCATTTAGTTAATAATTAGGGTTTGGAAAAATCTCCAACTCTTTATAGCCTGTCTGCTCATCCATTGTTCTTAAAAAAGTGAATTCTTCGCTAACTCCGATGACAATTTCGGCAGTAGTATAGATAATACAGCCTTCCATGAGATGTCCACCGATGGTTTTTCCTTCTTTATTTGCAATGGCGATATGCAGGTGAATGCCAGCCGCTTCCAGAGTGCCATTGAGAGAAATAATTTCAAAATTGTCGTTAAAAGCTGTACTATACCTGTGATTTGCAAAGCGAAGAGTCGCTTTTTTCAAGCTGCCAACTCCGGTTAAGATAAAGCCCGATTGAAGATTTTGCTTGATTGCAAAATCTTGTAAGCTTTTTTTTAAATCTTGATCTGGCTTCAGACGAATAGCAAATACTTTCATGAATTAAAGGCTGGTAAATATACTGGGATTACGCGAATAATTACTAATTGTATCGGTAATTCCATCATACCCGTCATGAATTGCCATTCCTAAAATATGCGTAAAGGCTTCTACTTTATATTGATAGGATGCAAACTGTGCCTGAATTGCCGCCTCAGTGTCAAAATCTGAAAGAACAGGTCGAGACTATACTACAACTGTTGCATCAGGAGCCGTCTCTGCGATCGCAAGATGTTACACCCGTACAGACATCTCTCGGTAAAGCGATTTCCCCTAAGTTTGAGATTGTATTTGCGGGAGCTTTTAGTGCAGGGAAATCGATGTTAATTAACGCTCTGTTAGAGCGGGAATTGCTTTACAGTGCGGAGGGACACGCTACAGGTACGGAATGTAAAATTGAGTACGCCGAACCGGATAAAGAACGAGTGGTGCTGACGTTTCTGAGTGAGGTAGAAATTCGGGAACAGGCAAGTGCGGTATCTCAGATGCTGGGGTTAGGGACAGCTAGCAATATTAATCAATCTGAAGTGATTCAATTGCTAAGCGATGGATGCCAAGCGATTATCGAGATTGAGGGTGGAGAAAGTAAATCAGAAAGAGCAAAACAAGCGAATGCGCTGATGTTGTTGCTGGAAGGATTTGTTGCCAATCGCGATCGCATCAATACGGTTAATAATGCTACATATTCAATGGAGCAATTTAACTTCTCCAACCTCAAAGAAGCGGCTGGTTATGCTCGCCGTGGCAGTAACAGCGCGGTTTTGAAGCGAATTGAGTATTACTGTTATCATCCGCTGTTGCGGGATGGGAATGTGATTATCGATACGCCGGGAATTGATGCGCCAGTGGAGAAAGACGCACAACTGACCTACGCTAAGATTGAACACTCGGATACGTCAGCGGTGGTGTGCGTTCTCAAACCCGCATCTGCTGGCGACATGACGAAGGAAGAAACGGAACTGCTGGAGAAAATGCGCTCAAATCCGGGGATACGCGATCGCGTATTCTTTGCCTTCAACCGTATCGATGAAACTTGGTATAATAGCCAGTTAAGGCAACGTTTAGACGGTTTGATTAGCGCTCAGTTTCGAGATACTACTAGGGTTTATAAAACGAGCGGACTATTAGGATTTTACGGCAGTCAGATTAAACAGACCAGTGGACGCGATCGCTTTGGTTTAGATTCTGTCTTTGCTGATAGTGTTAAAGGCTTGGATGAACGAGAAGAAATACCACAATTTGTTACAGCCTTTAATAACTACTGCGCGAATTCTGGAAAATTACCTCCTAACAAGTTCCGAATTTCCGTTAATAGCTACGAATCCCCAAATGAAAATTACGTGCGGATTTTAGCTGAACAAGGTACACCTATCATTCAACAGTTAATTCAAGATAGTGGAATAGAAGAGTTTCGCGCTGCT
>NZ_JACJOQ010000566.1:0-19558 GCF_014695635.1 Coleofasciculus sp. FACHB-712
CCCGCAACAGCATCGAAAAATATTCAGGTTGGGAATGCGACTCCTGTAACCGATAGTTTGAATCTGACCGCCGCAAAGTTGGGACAATTGCAAGATGGCTTTAGCTCTATTACGATTGGACGCCTTGACGGCAGTGGTGCCATTGCAATCGACAGTGCAGGTGTCACCTTCAAAGATCCTCTCACCGTTCAAGCACCCTCTGGCTCAGTGGCGGTTAATGGAGCCATGACAGGCACGGGGGACGCCTCCATTACCCTCAATGCTGGATTAACCACCCTCAACGCAGATATCACTACCGCCGATCAAAACATTACTATCAACGGCGATATGCTTCTGGCTAAAGACATCACCCTCAGTACCGGCGCTCAAGGGGGTGGTGATATTGCTCTCGGTGGGAAGACGAATGGAACGGGCGCAGGGGGGCAAAACCTCACTTTAACTGCCGGTACCGGCAGCCTTAAAATCGCTGATGCAGTGGGCAACAGCACTTCCATCGGAGCCTTAACTACTAACACCAGTGGCTTCACTAGCTTGGATGGCAGCGTCAATACAGCCAGCGTGACGATACAGGGGAGTAGCGTCATCGGCGGGAATGTCACCACCAGTGGAATTCAAAACTATGGCGGCGATGTTTACCTCGGCGGTCAAAACCCGATAGAACTCACCAGTAGCGCTGGCTCGATTACATTTGGCGGTATCCTCGCTAATAGTGGCAATGCTCCCGATCTAACCATCAGTGTCAGCGGCAATGCTACCGACCTAACCATCAGTGTCAGCAGTGATGTCACTTTCCAGGATGCAGTGGGAGGAAATGGTTATTTTCTAGATAATCTGACTGTGAATAGCGGCAACAATGTCATTGCAAAAGATATTACGGCTACCGGGATTAAAATAACAGCGAACAATAGTATCAGTACAGGTTCGCTCAATACTAGCCAGACGACGGGAAATGGGGGAGCGATCGCTCTTACTGCTAAAAACAACCTTGCCACTGCTAACATCGACTCTCATTCTGATAATGGGGTTGGCGGAAATATTACCCTCATCAGCCAAACAGCCGCGATAAACACCGGAAATCTAACCGCCTCAGGGACGACTAAAGGCGGGAATATCTTCGTATCTGCCATTGACAGCATTACAACGCTGGGAATTAATTCCAGCGCTAGCTTCGGAGATGCTGGTAATGTCACCCTTGACCCCGAAAACGACATTCAAGTTAGCTTCATTAATGCCCAAGGCGGAACGGGAGGCAAAGGGGGCATCGTTGACATTACAACCGAAAGTTTGTTTCGAGCTACGGGTACCTTCACTGACCAAAATGGGCAAAAAGCAAGTATTTCCGCCGCTGGGGGTGCTGGTGAAGGTTCCATCATCCTGCGCCACGGAGGCGGTTCCAAAGACGTTCCCTTCGTCGTTGGTAAGGCTACCAACAACGGTACAGCGGGAGTATTAACAACTGGGTCAGGCAATACAATTGCTTCAGGATCTTTCCCCGGCAGCTATACTCAGGGCAAGATTCAGCTCGTTACTGCCGATCAAGCCGATCAACCTGATACACCGTCCTCACCGAGTCCTTTACCACCACAAGAAATAACGCCTCCACAGGAAACGCTAACGCCACAATTGTCGGTGTCTACCAGTTTGACTCTCGCGGAAGTTGACACCTTGTTTGCTGACCTAGACGAACCGTTCACGCGCCAGTTTGAGCAATATTTTAGTGGAAGTGCGGATACTCCGATTAGAACCCTCACCGAAGCCCGCGATATTCTTCAAAACATTGAAAAATCGACTGGGGTAAAACCGGCACTTATCTACATCACTTTTGTTCCTGCCACGGCGGCACCTCCTTCAGCTACCGATAAAACTCTATTACCTGCAACACCGCCAGAATCAGACATTCTTTGGCAGTTTAATCCCCAAGGCTTTGCCCTCAGCCAAGCATCCCCGCAACCCGCCGCTACTCCCGCTACCAGTCCCCCCGCCCAAGACAACGACCAACTCGAATTACTTGTCATCACTGCTAAGGGTCAACCGATTCGCAAACGGGTGCAGGGGACAACGCGCGAGGAAATTCTCACAGTCGCTAAACAATTCCGCAGCGAAGTTACTAACCTTAAAAAACCCAATGGCTACCTGGCACCATCTCAGGAACTTTATCAGTGGATGGTGGCACCTTTAGAAGCCGATTTACAAGCCAGAGGTATCCAAAATCTAGTATTTCTGATGGATACAGGTTTGCGATCGCTGCCAATGGCTGCCCTCCACAATGGTCAACAGTTCCTGGTGGAAAACTACAGCATCGGCATGATGCCCAGTCTTAGCCTCACCGATACCCGCTATGTGAGTATCAAAAACACTCAAGTTTTGGCAATGGGCGCGTCAAAGTTTACCGAACTGAATTCCTTACCAGCCGTGCCGATTGAATTATCTATCATCACTCCGACGCTGTGGTCGGGGAAATCTTTCCTCAACGAGAAATTTACGCTAGGAAATCTCAAGGCACAGCGTCAGCAACAGCCTTATGGAATTATCCACCTGGCAACGCATGGCGAATTTAAACCTGGGAAAATCGAAAACTCCTACATTCAGTTATGGGATACCAAGCTACGACTCAACCAGCTGCGCCAATTGGGCTGGAATGACCCGCCAGTGGAATTGTTGGTACTGAGTGCCTGTCGCACCGCACTGGGAGATGAACAAGCAGAGTTAGGCTTTGGGGGCATAGCAGTGCTGGCAGGGGTGAAATCAGTTGTAGCCAGTTTATGGTATGTCAGCGACGAGGGAACTCAAGGATTGATGGCGGATTTCTATGCCCAATTGAAGAAAGCCTCGATCAAGTCAGAAGCTTTACGGCAAGCGCAGATAGCAATGCTCAAGGGGCAGGTACGCTTGGAGGCGGGCGAACTGCGCCTCCCCACAGGAAACATCAAGCTGCCACCCGAACTCGCCAACCGGGGCGACACGCAGCTAACGCATCCTTACTACTGGGCAGCTTTCACGATGATTGGCAATCCTTGGTAAGAGGAGTAAGGGGTAAAGACTGAGGACTGACTGAGGGCTGAGGACTGAGGACTGAGGACTGAGGGCTGAGGACTGAGGACTGAGGACTGAGGACTGAGGGCTGAGGACTGAGGCAGAGAAAATCGTACTTGCATTCAGCCCTTCGCATTCGTAACTGATTTGGAAACTCTATTTTTTTCTACGTTTCTATGCGTCCTATAGCCCAGACAGCGCACGACTAAGCGAATCCGCGCCGCTATCGGCTTCGCCAGAGGTTACGGGTTCGCCCTCCATGCACTGGTATTCTCTGGAAAACACAAGGAAGGCGACAATCGAACCCGGTGACTTCGCCCGTCAACAGGTAACTGTGAAGTGTTGTTTGTTTTAGAAGCCACTGGTTCGCCTTTCAGCTTTTTGAAGCTTAGTTATAAAATACTTTCACGCAATGGCAAAATTAGCACTTGCTAATTTAAGTATTGCTACCAAGCTTTAAATTGGTGGTTTCGGCTATTTTAGGAACAGTCTCCAACGTATATCAAACTTAGCTGCGCTTCAACCTGAGGCGTGCCGACAGAAACAGGGGTAAACAGTGCCTAGTGGAAAAATCCACTGCCAGGAACGACTCCCCCATAACCAGGTGACTACACAAAATTGTTGTTTTGAGGAATGCTGCCGTGGAGTCGGGAAAGATTTTGGGCTTTTTCATCGAGGAGGCAAAAGAACACCTCGAAACCCTGGAAAAAGGGCTACTGGATTTGCGAGGCGTAATGGCAGATCAAGAAAGGATTAATGAAATGTTTCGCGCCGCCCATTCTGTCAAGGGAGGGGCAGCGATGCTGGGCTTCAACAGTATTCAAAAAGTTTCCCATCGGTTTGAGGATTGTTTCAAGCTCCTCAAGGAACATCCAGTCAATATCGATAGCGATCTGGAGTCCATGTTTTTAGAAGGGTATGACACCCTTAAGCACTTAGTTGACCAGCTTCAGGGGCCATTTGGTCTCCGAGAAGAGGAAGGCGAGAAAATCGTACAAGCAGCAGAACCTAATTTTGTTAAGTTACAGGCACACCTTAACCACCTGCTTGGGGCGGCAGGAAGCGCTCCAGAAGCGAGCAAAACGTCAACTCCAGATATTTCTGCTCAGGTGACTGGGGTTCTAAAACAAATGTTGCCGCTGTTTAAACAAGCAGAAACACCCGCAAATCGTCAACAACTTTGCGCTTTGTGCAGTCGTCTCGTGCAGATGAGTGCTGAAATAAAAACCTGGCAAGTGCTGGTAAGAACTGCAAATCGAGCGATCGCTAATCCCAAAAATACTTATGCCACCTTGGCACCGATTGTAATTAAGGAACTCAAGCAGGCTAGCGATCTGTTGCCACACGGAAAAACTGACGCGATCGCGCCGAGTGCCAGTTTGCGGCTGTTGGCAGCTTCCCCAGAAGCAACTACCGCCCCAATTCCACCGGCAAAGGTGGCAGTTGGGGAAGGGGTACCCAGCCCAACGGAGTCAAAACCCACTCCGACATCCATCAAACAAATCGCCGTGCCTGTAGAACCTAGGGCGGCGGCAAAGGTTTTGGCTCAAGTGTTTAATAAAGAGCAACTGCTGCTGCTAGCAAAGTTACTCCATCAAGCTTCTCGCTGATTCTCTCTACCACAAAACGCGGCTGTTGCACAAAGCACGCGGCTACTTTTCCTTTGCTCAACCAGCTACAGAATCAATCGATGGGGCAGTGCTTTGGGTACTGCCCCATCGTTTTTTTTGCAATTAGACGAACATTCATCATTAAGCTGTCTTTTGCGATTCAAAAAATAGGTATAAAAACTGCTTTCTCCTTTCACTTTAATTTTTGATTAGGTCAAAACTTTCAGTATGTTTGCGTGTAAAAAATAACGAATACTGACTGGCAAATAACCGATTAATCCTTAGGAATAGTCCTTGTGGTTAATTCCAGAGAACAACTAGCAACAATTTAGCTTTTTGGACATTAAGAAAAGACAAGTATTATTTAAATATTTAAAAATATATACAGAAATCTAAATATCTTATTCAATTTTTTAACCTAGTTTTAGGAAAACAACTCCTTTTAGGCCAGAAATTCTCATTACTTGTTAAAACTGATACCAATAGAGACTCAAAACCCTTAGCTACAGTGATTAGAGTGTAACTTTTAGAAAAAATAAGCATCTATCTATTTGTAGACAAACTTGTTAATCTGGTGGCTTCAAAGACTTAAATAAAATAGTCTGAAAGTTACGACTCAGGGTGTATGCAGCTCCACAGCTAGAAAGGCTATACCAGAGTAGAGACAAAAGGGTGTATCCAGTCCAACGGCTGAACGAGTTAACAAAGATTGCCATAATAAAAACTCCAGGTACTCAGCCAGTGCCTTGATTGAAAGCTATGCGAAGTTTACAAGCGAATCAGCAAGGCGCTGCCCAATCAGCGCCCAGGATGGATACCCTCCCTCAGGCACTTCTGAGCGAACTAGCAGTTGGCGTCTTGGTGATGGGAGCGCAGGGAGAAATACGCTTTACGAATCAGGCGACACTGGACTTGCTGGATTTAACAGCAGACCAGATGCTGGATCAAATGCCGCTCGATCCCGCTTGGCACGTCATCCAGGAGAATGGAACGCCATTTCAGATGAAACTCCACACGGCACCAGTCCGGGCAAAGCAAGCATTGTTGCTGCTTTCGACCCGGCAATCGCTGCGAAACCTGGTGCTAGGGGTTTATAGACCGACAAAGCGCGATCGCGTTTGGATATCTGTTAACACCGAACCGCAGTTAGATCCAGATGGTTGCGTCGAGCAAGTCGTCTGCACGCTGAGTGAAATCACCAACCAAAAGGCAAGCGAACAATTTTCAAAAATCAATGAATGTTTTTCGGGTCTTGGTTCCGACCCAGATGAGAATATTAACCGCATCACGGCATCCGCAGGGGAATTACTAGGCGGTGCTTGGGCAGTCTACAATCGACTGCATCAAGGCTTACTGTGGTCTTGGGGTCAATGGCAAACGCCGTCGGAGTTCCCAAATGTAGGCGATCCGGACGGACATCTCTGTTATGACGTGATTCAGCAGGGAAGCAACCAGCCCTATGTCGTTCAGGATTTACCCAACACCCCCTACGCACACAGAGATCCTTGGGTCATTCCTTACCAACTGCAAACCTACGTTGGACAAGCAGTTAGATGCGCGGGGGAATATATCGGCTCGCTTTGCATGGTCTATCAGAACCAGTTTGTTCCCACAGAATCTGATAAAAAGCTGATCGGGATTATGGCTGCGGCGATCGGTGTAGAAGAGGAACGCAAGAGGGAAGCAGTGGTGTGGGCGCAAAACGAAGGGAAATGGCGATCGCTACTGCAAAACAGCTCCAATTTGATCACAATCTTGGAAGCGGACGGGACCATCAAATACGCAAGTCCTGCCATTGAGGGCATTTTAGGATATAAGCAAAAAGAATTAATTGGCAAAAATACCTTTGACCTTGTTCACCCAGAGGATGTTTCTTTAGTCAAAAACGATTTTCAAGGCGTCCTCGAAAATTCAACAACTGCTTTATCCATTGAGTTCCGATTTCAGCACAAAGATGGCTCGTGGCGTTATATCGAAGCAACCCACAGCAATCTGGTAATGGATGCACCAGGGGTTCGCATTGTTGTGAACTCTCGTGACATTACCGATCGCAAACTGGCTGAGACAGCTTTAATTCAATCGGAAGCGCAACTGAGAGACAAAGCAGCTCAGTTGGAACAAGCCTTATACGAACTGCAACAAACTCAAAGTCAACTGGTACAAACCGAAAAAATGTCCAGTTTGGGGCAGTTAGTCGCCGGTGTTGCTCACGAAATTAACAACCCGGTTTCTTTTATCTACGGTAATCTTCCCTACGCGACGGAGTATACTCAAGACCTGCTGCATCTCGTTCACCTCTACCAGCAGGAATATCCACAACCAACACCTGCCATTCAAGAAGCAGCAGAAGCACTGGACATAGATTTCCTCAGTGAAGACCTTCCAAAACTGATGAATTCAATGCAAGTGGGAGCTGAACGCATTCGCCAAATTGTGTTGAGTTTGAGGAACTTCTCTCGGCTAGATAAAGCGGCAAGGGAGCCTTTCGATCTCCACAATGGAATCGATAACACTTTACTTTTGTTACAACATCGCTTGAAGCCGAAAGCAGGACGCACCGAGATCCAGATAGTTAAAGAGTATGACAACCTGCCTCGTGTCGATTGTTATGCTGGGCAAATCAATCAGGTATTTATGAATATTCTGAGTAATGCGATTGATGCCCTAGAAGAGTCAATCATTAATGGTGAATGGTCAGTTGCCAGTAGAAAAACAACTGACATTCCTACTATCCGGATTCGCACCGAACTGGCAAATGACAATAAGGTGGTCATTCAGATTACTGATAATGGCCCTGGCATTCCATCTGAAGTGCAGCAACATATATTTGACCCTTTCTTTACTACTAAACCAGTCGGTCAAGGTACTGGCTTGGGGTTGTCAATCAGCTACCAGGTTGTTGTAGAAAAACACGGCGGCGTCTTGAAGTGTCAGTCGGCACCGGGAGAAGGAACGGAATTCTGTATCGAGCTACCCGTAAATCTTCCCCAGCCGGAAGGCGCTTAGAATTGAAATAATCACGATTAATGGGAAGGTTGGCAGTGCCCACCTTCCTATTCGCTAAAATCCTTGCTTAATTTAATTCAAGAACTCCCAAGTTTAGCTTCAATAATGCTTTTATCCACTGCTAAAGCCTTGACGGGTCTCTGCAAAATCATAATCAGGGGATTACTAATATATACCAGTTCTAAATGATTCGTGAAGACGAGATCCCCGACTTCTTAAAGAAGTCGGGGATCTGAAGAGCTGGTATCAAGCAAAAGTGGAAAAGCCCAAATCTGGCGGGACATCTTGAATACGCCCCGACCCTATCGCTTGCAGGGCTGCTTTGAGCGAAACATCACCTGTATAGAGGGCACGACCCACAATCACACCGCTAACTCCCAAAGGTTCGAGTGTTAGTAAACTCAACAAGTCAGTAATCGAACTAACACCGCCAGAGGCAATAATGGGGATGGAAATAGCGTTGGCGAGTTCTCTTAATGCCTCTAAATTAGGGCCAGAAAGCGTGCCATCTCGATGAATATCGGTGTAGATAATGGCAGCAACCCCTAATTGTTGCATTTGCTTAGCCAAGTCGATTGCCGCAACTTCAGACGTTTCTAACCAGCCTCTTGTGGCAACCTGTCCA
Source organism: Coleofasciculus sp. FACHB-712 (assembly GCF_014695635.1). NCBI lineage: Bacteria > Bacillati > Cyanobacteriota > Cyanophyceae > Coleofasciculales > Coleofasciculaceae > Coleofasciculus > Coleofasciculus sp. FACHB-712. Next base: position 8,275 of record NZ_JACJOQ010000566.1, read on the forward strand.
TTCCGGGCGTCAATTCCTACGATAATTTGCCCTGGAAATTCCTGGCAAAGTTCTTCGACCAACTGGGGTTGTTCTACGGCTATGGTTCCCAAGATTACCTGCTTCACACCCATGTTTAGCAGATGAGAGACTGAGCTTTTGTCGCGCAAGCCGCCCCCTACTTGGATTTCTCCCGGCACTGCCTGTAAAATCGCCTCAATTGCCTGTCGGTTGACCAGTTGACCTGCCTTAGCACCGTCGAGGTCTACGATATGCAACCGGGTTGCCCCCTGTTCTACCCACTGTTTAGCAATATTAGCGGGGTTGTTATCAAAAACTTGCGATCGCGCGTAGTCTCCCTGATATAACCGTACGCACCGACCTTCTAGCAAATCAATCGCTGGAATTACATTCATCTTCAGCTATTCAAATAATCAAATGAGTAGAGTGGACAGCGCCCCCCTACTCAGTCCAGACTATCAGCTAACAGCTATCAGCTAGCAGCTAATTGTTGTGGTGGCAGCCCAAACAACTCTTCGAGATAATCAGGCGTCAGAGTTTGGTTCCAGTGACGCAGCTGCACCATGAGTCGGGCAAATGTGAAAACTAATTCCACTGCGTACAAGGCATAGCCAATTTGCAAGACATCGTTGCCTTTCGGGCGTTCGCCCTGGTGATGTTTGAGAAGACCCATTAAATTTTTAGTGGTGCCCTGCAAGCGGGTGAGATAGGAATCTCCAAACGCCCAACGGCTAATCCCCCAGAACTTTGCTAGGTGATTGATTTCGTCTTGCATGGGTTGCGCGATCGCTTGTTGCAATGCCCCCGTCGAATGAGCCATTAACCAGAGATATACAGACGTTGCTCCCCACTCGGTTGCGATCCGGGCGATCGCGTGTTTATAAACATCTTCTCGTAGATTTCCACTCGATTCATAGCCTTTTACTGAGTTCGGATGGGATTGTAGTTTATCACCCGTTAATTGTTGATAGATTTTGCTAAAAGTGGGGCGGTGTTGCCGTTCTTCTTTCTCCCATATTCCGACTTCTAGCATCGTGCCATCCGCTGCAAAGGTACCGCCCACAAATCGTGCCATTGGAAAGTGGGCTGTCTGCAAATAATTCCAGCTTTCCATCGCATAAGCGCGAATCGGCGTTTCAATCTCCACCGCATTTGCAACTGTTGCAATAAATAATTCGGGAGCAACACCGATAATTTGATTAGAAGTAATTGCTTGCCAATCAATCGTTTCCCAGCGGCGCTGATGAGGATTTTTAAACTGTCTCGGTAAGTCTGACAGGTTCTGCTGGAGAATCTCCAACGATAGATAGCGCTCAATCAGATAATTAATGCGCGATCGCGTTTGTAAATAATGCGGCTGGGGATATTGATATCCAGCTAGATCGACCGAGCGCTCTTTAATGCTAGAATTATTCATAGATTCAGTGCTTCCTTCTTGCTTTAGCCTTGATTAATAAGTACCTATTCAACCCTCTAGCAAGTATCTTTGTAACAGCATTCTGATATTCAAAAGCTTAGATTCTTGATAAAGATTGATGCTTGTAGGACAAATTTAGTATCGAAGAGCAATCCGGATTTTTTCTAAATTTTGTGACAGTTAAAATATTGACCTACTGTGAAAGTCTTAAATTAGCGATCGTTAAGCGATTTCCAATTACTTTAATAGGCGATAGATACCATTTTCCCTAAACTGCTGCTTTCTGGTAAAAACGGAGAACAGCTTGTGACAGTTTAAGCAGCGACCTACTAGGGAATAGCGGACAATTAGCAATGAGTACCCAGTGAAAAAGGGTGGACAGTGCCCACCCTTCTGACTTTATTCACCCTTATGAGGACGGTGCTAGTTCCTCCAAAATCGTAAATCTCACATGATTTAGAGATAATTCTCCAATAGAAACGGACTGCTTATTGACTCTTTCCCCATGACTCATCAAGCTTTCAAAGGTGATACCTTTGCCCATTTCAGCGTGATACCAAGCTAAACCCATGAAAAACCGCGATGGATAGGGGCCTTTTTCGACCACATCATCCGGATTGGATTCCATCGGCAACCAACCAAATCCAGGCAGGTAGAACTCCATCCAGACATGATTAAAATCAGGTTGCAGGGGCAAATTCATCAATTCAGGATGGGGAGGGCACTTGTAGCGACCTACCGTGCGGCAGGCAATGCCATTCAGCCGCGCCAGGGCAAGTAAAACCCCCAGGTACTCACCGCAGGAACCAACACCCCTTTCTAAGGCGACATCTGGCGGGTCAATGTAGGGCTTAATCCCGTAGGAAAGACGGTCATAGACATAGTTGCGAATTTTGAAAATTTTCCGCAGCATATTCGTTTCGCTGCCAATCGCTTCCTTGGCGGCCTTGAGGATGATATCGGTGTCCATTGCCAAATCATCATCATCCGTCAGATATTTGCTGCGTAACTCAGGCGGGAGGTCGGGAAGTTTTTCGGCATCTCTGGGCGTCAGGCGATATTTGATGCTCCAGACTTCTATCAGGGCTTTCCAGCCAAATATATAGCGATCGCCAGTTTTGAGGCTGTTAAATTTAAATACAGCCACCCGCTGTCCGTCTTGAATTTCTTCCGTGAAAGGCAATCCGACCGCTTCAATTTTTCTGATCTTCTGTCGATGAGTCTCCGAGGGTAGAGCAATTCGCCACTCCACATTTTCTAAATCCACCTCGTCGAGGGGGGAAAGTTCCTCGACGTAGGAAATTTCCATCAGATAACCATTTGAGAGAGCGTAGCGTTCAGCCTCGTTGTAGTAAAAATACAACGGGTGAATAAACGTGCGATCGCGGTACTGTAATTCGTAATTCGGGTCGGCGTTCGGGTTATCGCGCAGGTAAGGCTCCTCACCTGCATAAGCTACGTAGAGAATATCTTTCCCCGTTTGAGGATCTGTGTAAAAAGCTAACCCTGTCGGGCATTCAAAAGGCGTCAGTACGCTGAATTTGATCTCACCCGTAGCTCGGTCAAGGCAGTAAACTGTTTGCTCAATGCTATCGGAAACCCAGAGTTCCTCACCCTTGACTGTGATATTTTCTACCCCTACTCCAGGGGCATAAAATCGGGTAATTTCTTGACCTGTCTCACGACTAAGAACAAGAATATATCCCGCCTTCTGGGAAGTCACGTAAACAGTTGATTCCCAAACAGCAACCCCATTGGCTGGGTAGGGCAAGGTGACAAAAGACTGAGGCGTCAAATCAGTGGTAGAGATGCCATTAATGGCGTTTGGACAAAAGAAAACACCATTTTCCTGGGTACACCAGAGAGTATCTTCCCAAAGAGCTAACCCAGTCACGCCCAGAAAATCTGGCAGATGATTGGCATTGAGTATAGTAGTGTTGTCACTCTTCGGATCGATTTGCAGCAGATACCCGTTAGTGGCGTCAATGGCGATAAGTGTATCTTTCTGAGAAGCAATGCCATGTATGGCAGCAGCTGCAATCGGTCTAATTGTCCGATGCCAAGGATTTTCTTTGAGTGGTAGAGCCGCTGAATCAGGAATCATCTCAAATCTCAGTGAAGTTTATGTAGAAGTGGATACCCAGGGAGGCAGAGGGGTTTGAAAGTTGGGATTTGGGATTATGAGGATTTAGTCAATCTAGAATAGCGATCGCCACTCTCAAATTGGTTTGACCCTAGTCTTAGCCCAAGTTACCAAAAATGCAACCAAGACAACTGCTTTATACGAACTTGAGTACGATCTTATTTGTCTGTGTCAGCCGGGAACTCTAACAACGGTTAGGACTTCTTTAATTAATGACCCAACTAAGGATTGAGCCGACCCATTGCCTTTAGATGCCCCCACTGGGGATTCTTGCAGAAGGGCAGACTTCATGACTCGATGTCCGAATAGAAAAACAAATTTTCCGTACATGAGTTTGATATATAATTATGGACACGCGATCGGACGAGCTTGCTGCTCCAAAGCGATATCAATCTAACGATTGGTTGTTAAACAGAACCATCAAAAGTGTAAGAGTGCAGAGCCATCCACAACTGTCTGGATGGGCAAAATCTTCAGGCACTCCACTTGAAAAGGTCAGGAAATTGAAAGAGACCGGATTCATGAGGTCTACACAAGAAACTACAGTTCCGCAAAAATTAGGGGTCGATTGCGATACGCTCCCTAAAGGAGAAACCCTCGGCAAAATTCAACCCAATTTCAATTTTTTAAGTAGACTCGTTGAAGTAAAAATCCCACAGCTTAAGTTCTGGGGAGTGTCAACAGAAAACAGTTCTAGCATGATTTGGATGAAACGCTACTCACAGATTACAACACTGGCTGTTTCCTTAACGCTCGGACTGGTTCTGAACGTGCCTTCCCAGGCACAGGCACAGCCTGCCTCACTCAGCCGCAGCCTACTACCCGATACTTTAAACTTCAAGCCGCCAGAGCGAGGCACTCCTGATGGCAGAGAACAAGGTGCAACCCGCTATCCCACCATTTGCACGCAAGGTCTCACTGCCTTAAGACCCTTGGATGTTGGGTTAACGGTTGCAGAGTATCCAACCTTCTCATGGTATATGTCTACAACGTCGGCTCGGTCAGCGGAATTTGTGCTGAGAGATGCAAGCGACCGAGAAGTCTACAAAGCAAATTTTGCAATCGCAGGAAAACCTGGCATTTACAGCCTCAACCTTCCTCCATCCGCCAATTTACCACCCTTGGCGCAGGACAAGGAATATCATTGGGACGTCTCGGTGATTTGTGATGCTAACGACCGGGAGAAAGATATTGTCGTCGGGGGTGCGATCAAGCGCATCGCACCCGATTCAGCCTTGGTCAGACAAATCCAGCGAGCCACTTTACAAGAGCGCGTTGGTCTCTATGCACAAGCTCGCCTTTGGCATGAGACACTCGCTACCCTGCTGGAGCTACGCCGGTTGAATCCTAATGATTCTACTCTGGCATCTGACTTGAAAAAGCTGTTACTGTCAGTTGAACTGAACAAGGTTGCGAGCGAACCTCTAGTACAGAGCGCAGCTAGTCGAAGAACAACTGGCTCAAACTAAAACAACCAGTCTTTAGGTTGTTATATCTGCTAAAAATTAGGAATATTTGACCCACTCGTTCAGAGTTTTCAACCCCAAAATGCGACTTGATGAAGGCAGAAAGCCGAGTTCGGATCGTGAAGAAAACGATTTACGGGTTGGGTAGTCAGTCAATCTAGGGCGGGACAATCAAATCTTGTTGGTTGAACCGCACCTATCTATTCAAAACTCAAAATTCTTTGGAGCAGTTCTGCTATGGACTGGATGAAGTCCCCTAGGTTAAAACGAGCCTTAGCTATCTCTATGGAAGTGGCACTGCTCACGGGTTTCTCAACTCTGATAGGGACACCACCAACACTACTCGCCCAAGGAATGCCCGATCGGTGGATAGTTGCTGGATATAATCCACCTAAAACCGTTGGGGCACCAGGGCGCAGAGAAGGGGGCGGAACTCGCAGTCCTGGAAGCTGCCCAGTGGCAGGCAAGCCGCTCACCGCGCTGATCCCTGCCAATAATATTGGGCTTACAGTAGCAGCATATCCGAGCTTTTCATTCTACGTCCCTCCAGTGCCCGCCCAAGCGTCGCCACTGGCGCTAGAGTTTGTACTGAAGGATGAAAAAAACGATCGAGAGATTTATACAACAACCTTTATGACTACGGGGAAGGGGGGTATTGTCAGCATCAGTCTTCCAACTTATGCTGGATTACCACCCTTGGAAGTCGGTAAGAATTATCAGTGGTCCTTGTCGATGGTTTGCGATTCCGAACAGCGATCGCTCGATGTTTTTGTACAAGGTTCGATTCAGCGGGTTCCACAAACCGCGCAGCTTGATAATCAGTTGAGGGTGGCTACACCGAATAAGCGCCCAGATGTTTATGCAGAGGCGGGGATGTGGTTTGATGCCTTAACTACTCTGGCAGAACTGCGCCGCTCCAATCCGAACAATTCCGCTTATTCTGCTGAGTGGGAACAACTCTTGAAGGCAGTTGGACTGGACAACATTGCCAAAGAGCCTTTGCTTCCCAGTATGACGACATCTGCTAGCCAAACGACACCCTTTCAGCGCTTGAGAGAAAATCAATAGTTTTGAATGAACTGCTCCCTCACTTTAAGGATGAAAATATACTTAATTTCTCATCCTTGAAGACTCAGCAGGCAATGGGGCAGGGAAAAAGCTTATGCCCCTACCACTTAGCACTGCAATTTTCTGTAAATACGAAATGAACGGCTAGAGGACAGGATAAAGCTGAAGGCTGGATATCTAAACTCCACAAGTGTCCCGGCTTATATCAATTCACTTTATTGGGGCTGTACTTTAATTCTCGCAGCCCTTTTTTCTAGCGATCGCGTTGTGGCGCAGATGCACTCTCTTTGCAGGGATTGGGGTCTCTGATGTACCATCTTTTGTGAAATGGTACTATAACCTTTTACCTTAATATCGCCTAAAATAGATTGCTGAAAGTGGCTACTGGCAAGACTTGTACCAGCCAAAATCGGCAATTCAAAATTTCAAATCTTATAGAGGGACGCATCACACTTTTACCCTCTCGCCATTATTACCTCGTACTCTCAGCAGGATATTCTGGATAGCACGCTAGGGGAGAAAATTAGCAATTCCCTCCTGGTTTAGCCCAAACTGGGTAAAGCTGTCAGGAAAATACGTTCCCTGGCTGAATAATAGTGCCGCAGGTGATATCGATCCGTTTGTCTTGGGGATCGCGAATCCAGTCTGAAATGAGAGTGCGCGTGCAATCAGGTGCAAAAGTCAGGTGCAAAAGTCATTGATTGGGCGTTTGAGTGTGGTAGCAAACCGATCTTGTTCGCGAGCAAATTAGCTCGCCTTCTGAAGGCACAATGTAACTAGCAAAGAGGCGACGCCATTGACAGATGATGGCATAATGAAAACATAAAATTGAGTCTTCAGATAGATGCAATTTTGGTGAAAACCGCAAAATCATGCCGCTCGTTTGCTTGCAAAAGTAACATTCTCGCTCCTAAAAGCGAGAATGTTACTTTTGGAGAGAGAAAAGGAAAAAAGTTGAATTAAGTAAAGAAAATACGGATTGGATACAAAAAAATTGTATTAATTGAAGTTTTTAGACAATTCAACCCGTGGAGAACACAGCTACCATGCGTTCAAAATTTCAATGGTTTTGGTGTGGAGTGTTAATTGAGGGTGCGATCGCTTGTGTCTCTGCCAGCGGTGCTAATGCCAAAACACTACCGGCAACGCCCGATCTGAATGGATTGAATTTTCATCGCGAAATGGAAACGATGAAAGCGTTTTCCAGCGACGAGAGAGCAAAAAAAGAACCCGCTAGGCGTTCAGTTGCCCCGTCAAAGGGCATACAGCAAAAGCGAGTGGGAGTTGTTCATCCTGAGCCAGAGAGGTCTGAAAATAGGCGGCTGCAAGCGCAGACCCTACCGGCTTCACCGCAGAACCAACCACAGCTAAATCAACCCCTGCAACCCCAATCCGATCCTAACCGCGATCGCTTTCCGCAGCCTGCACCCCTCCCAGAACCTCTGCCGGAAGAGTCACCGTCGCCCGTACTGACGCCGCCGACACCAGCACCCGATTCTGCACCGTCCTCAGCCACGCTTGAGGTGAAAAAGATTCAAGTCACTGGCAGCACCATCTTTGGGGCAGAACAGTTGAACTCGATTACTCAAACTGTAGAGGGGCGGACTGTCACCCTAGAAGAACTCAGAAACGTTGCCGATGCGATTACCCAGTTGTACCTCAATCAAGGCTTCATCACCTCAAGAGCCATCCTGGTAGACCAAGCCATTACGGATGGTGTCGTCCAGATTCGCGTCATTGAAGGCAGCCTAGAAGAGATTAGGGTAGAAGGAACGCGCCGGTTGAATTCAAATTACGTGCGATCGCGCGTGCGTTTGGGGGCTGGCAAACCGCTCAATACGGGCAAGCTAGAAGATCAATTAAGGCTATTGCGCGTCGATCCCCTATTTAAAAATGTAGAAGCCAGCCTCCGCTCTGGGAGCGGGGTGGGTCAAAGTATTCTCGTCGTTCGCGTTACCGAAGCCAACCCCTTTTATGGCAGCTTCGGCGTCGATAACTACTCGCCTCCGAGCGTTGGTTCCGAACGATTGGGCGTCAATCTGGGTTATCGCAACATCACCGGCATTGGAGATGAAATTTTTGGCTCCTATTACCATACAACTACAGGCGGCGCTGATGTTCTTGACTTAAACTATCGGGTGCCGCTCAACCCCATGAACGGCACCTTGCAACTGAGATATGCTCCCAACCGAAATAGAGTCACCCAAGCCCCTTTTGAAGTTTTCGACATTCGGGGAGAATCACAGCTTTATGAAATTAGTTATCGACAGCCGTTAATCCGCTCACCGCGTGAAGAATTTGCCCTTTCTTTAGGCTTTACTCACCAGAATGGTCAGACTTTTACTTTTGCAGGGCCAACCCCGTTTGGTTTTGGCCCCGACGAAGAAGGTCGCAGCCGCACCAGCGTGATTAAATTTGGGCAAGACTATCTGCGTCGGGATGTTAAGGGTGCTTGGGCATTGCGATCGCTTTTTAGTCTTGGCACTGGCTTATTGGATGCCACCATCAATCCCGACCCCATACCCGATGGTCGGTTCTTAAGCTGGCTGGGCCAAGTGCAGCGAGTTCAAGTCCTGAATAACAATAATTTCTTAATTGTGCAAGGAGATATTCAGCTATCAACCAGTGGCTTATTACCCTCCCAACAGTTTGTAATTGGCGGCGGTCAATCGTTGCGCGGCTACCGGCAAAATGTGCGTGCTGGTGACAATGGAGTGCGACTTTCAATTGAAGATCGCATTACCGTTCAGCGAGATGAAGCCGGTGCCGCCACATTGCAGTTTGCTCCTTTTGTGGATGTGGGTTGGGTGTGGAATGTGTCTGATAATCCCAACGATGCCACGTTACAGGATGAGAGATTTTTAGCAGGTGCTGGCTTAGGGCTAATCTGGCAACCTCTGCCCAAGCTAAATATACGACTAGACTATGGCATTCCACTGGTTGATATTGAAGACCGTGGCGAAAATGCCCAAGATCGGGGATTTTATTTCAGCGTTAACTATCAATTTTAGAAAGAATTAAAAATTAAAAATTGAAGAACTCCTCATTTTTAATTTTTAATTCTGCATTTTGCATGGATTACCACGGGTTGCCAATCATCGTAAAAGCTGCCCAATAATAAGGATGAGATAAATTTTGATTCTCCAGCTTCGCGAGTTCGGGCGTTAGAACCACATCCCCTCTGGGAGTTTGCAGTTTACCTCCCTGTATTCGCACTTGCCCCTTCAGCATCGCTACCTGTGCTTGCCGCAGTGCCTCCACTCTCACGGAGGCTTTTTTCAATTCTTGGTAAAATTCCGTCATCAGTCCCAAGGTGCCTTGGTCGCTGACGTACCAAAGACTTGCCAGCGCTGACTTAACCCCTGCCTGCACTGCCAGCCCAGCAAAACCCAGCTCCGCCTGCTCATCACCCAGTGCAGTGCGACAGGCACTCAAGACTAACAAATCTACCGGCGGGTCATTCCACTCAAGCTGTGGCAATTGGTTTAAGGACAGCTTCGTGTCCCATAGCTGAATGTAGGAGTTACTCGGATCTCCTGGTTCAAATTCTGCATGGGTTGCCAGGTGAACAATTCTAAACGGTTGTAGACGGCGCTGAGTCTTGAGATTCTTGAGAGTGAAAGCATTGTTGAGGAAGGATTTACCAGGCCACAACTCAGGTGTAATGATTGATAACTCGGTTGGCACAGCGGGAAGCGGGTCTTGGTCGGGAAATTCCGATGCTCCCATTGCCAAAACTTGAGAGTTTTTTAGGTTGCGTTGGAGAGTGTCCGTTAGGCTAAGACTGGGGATCAAGCTGACGCTGTATTTCTCCACCAGAAATTGTTGACCATCATATAAAGCTGCAAATGGTACAGAACGCAACCCACTATCGGGCACGAATACGAGATTTTGGATGCCTCTAGCTTGTAAATCGCCTTCTAGCGGAGCGATTAGCCACTGATACAGTTGCTTGGCTGAGGTCAGGTAGGTGGGAGTGCGTCTGATCCGAATGACTTCCTTGCGAAATTGCTCGGCGACTTTGAGAACTTGCGTTCGCGAAGCGTATGCGCCTTGCGCTCCTAGCACGGCTCCCGATAACCGCTTGCGGATGGGTGGACCCTCTGCCGTTACCAGCACTACTTCCAGCTCGTCGCTCTGAGGGCTAACGGCTGTAGAGGCTGGGGTTTCCTGCCCCTGCTGAGTGTTGAGTGAGAGGGATTTTTCAGTCCCTTGTACTCTCCTACTTTCCTGCACCTCTGGGGCAATAGTTTTGGGAACAAAAGCAACATACATCAGCGCTGGTCTGACTCCCGTTTCTGTTTCAATTCTTGCGAGAGTCTGACGAGCATCAAGCAGAGAATTAACACGAGTGGGAAGATTATTGAGACCGAAATATTCGGCAAATTGACGAGTAAAAATTTCTTCGCGTTCGGTCACGACCGCGTCAATTTCAATTGCCGGAATATCCGGCGGGAGTTCTGTGGGTGGCTCCTCTTCTGGGTCGTCGATTAAGATTGTGGGATCGATTATTTGATCGGGATCGGCAGTAATTAATTGAATATTTCCCTGGGTGTCTGGCCCAGGAAAAGATTGGAAGGTCGAAATCGTGAATTGCCCATTGTTCAGTGCTCCGGCTGTCCCGTTCGTTGTTGGATTTCCAACTAAAAAAGGAACTAAATTATTGCCGCCACCATGCTGGATAGCGATCGCGCCTCCTCCAATTCCTCCGGACGTAGAGATACTGGCAGAGATCCCATCTTGGTCTAGAAAAGTGCCCGTAGCTTTGAAAAATTGACCAGTTGCAATGTTAACGTTTCCCCCCACGCCATTCGTTCCCCCTTGGGCATTGATGGAGGCAACTTGAATATCTCCAAGCGGATCGAGGGTGACAGATCCCCCATTCCCAATTGCTGAACTAGAGTTGATGACTCCAGCGTTGATTTCGTTCAGAGCCAAAAGCGCGATCGCGCCCCCGTTACCAGCGTTGGAAGAGGAATTAATAGAACCAGCAATATTAATTGTCCCTGTTGGACTATTGGGTGAAGTAATATTGTTAATTTTGTCAAGTGCCGAAAGAGTAATTGCACCTCCATCTCCAAGATTTGATGAAGAATTTAAAAAACTTTTAATGTTAATTGAACCTGCTGTACTCGTTAGAAAAATATTGCCGCCATTACCTGAATCAGAAGTTGTCAAAATCCCGTCTAA
>NZ_JACJOQ010000567.1:0-22117 GCF_014695635.1 Coleofasciculus sp. FACHB-712
CAAATAAGAGAGGTCGTTCAGGCAGTTGTTTCGTCTGATCCGATCAACAAATCTTAATAGTGCTAATTTCGACAAATTAGGAGAGAGGGACTCTATGAAATCGATCCGTTTCAGCCTGTCTGCTTGGGTACGTCCAGTGCGTATGGCGATCGCTGCTTGTTTTTGCGCTTTAGTATTGTTCAGCTATGCAACCCCAGCCTACAGCAGCCCAAAAACCCCCGCAGGATATAGCGGCACTAACAGTCGCCCCGGAGACGGAGAAGCCAATCTGACGAAGATTGAAGAGAAATCACAAAAGGCGGTTCTGAAAGACCCCTATTCGCTTAAGGAGACTCAGAAGGAAGCCAGCCAGGGTCTGAATGAAATTCAAGGAGCCGCTGATGCTGACAAGATGAGTACCAACGAAAACTCGCAAGGCGTCCAATCAGTTGAACAAAAAGTTCAGAAGGCGCTGGAAGGCATTACAGGCAAAGACTAAGGAGCCAGTATTTGCTCAAGAGTGAGCGCCCTAGTATCTGCTGAGTGCGGATGCAGGGTCTCATCATCAGGGCAACTCCGCAGGGGTTGTTCTTGATTTTATGTAGGGCAGGCAGGAGTCTGCCTTGTTTTTTTAGGCTGGCGATGCTGAAACGCTGGCTCGTTGGAGCGTGTGACGGCAATAATGCCCTAGAATTGGAGTTCTCTTGTGGCTTGAGGTCTAAGTTCAGTCTTCAAGGCGTGGATATGGGTAAATTTCCATGCATCCTGAACGCTGACAACAATGAATCCTAAAGCCTCTAGGTCAGTTTGGAATTGAGGGTGATCGCTAAATCTTGAAGTTGCTTCGATAATATGAAGCTGACCATCCAGTTTCAGAGTGCGATACGCCTCGCGCAGGTAATCGCTGAAATTCGCTCCCATGAGTGACAGGCAGAAAATCGCTACATCTAGCCTTTTATCGTCAAGGGGAACGTGCGCGATGTCGCATGTAAACTGTATGGCGATCTGAAACCGCCTCAGCCAGCTTTGCCTCACCACAACCGAAGTCGCTGATAGTGTAGCCGCTACGTTGTTGGCACCGAAGCGTAGGCTGTGCGGCTTTTCCCTAGTGGAGCCTATTCAACGATAAAGAAGGGTGAAAACAAAATACTGTTACTGTTATGATGGCAAGATAAATAGCAAAGTATAAAATATTTTTTGCAGGTTAAGGAAGTATGAGGATTTCTAATTACAACCAGCTCAGTTTGTGGGATGAGCCTAAAACCGACAGGATAACATCCCCTGAGTTATTGTGTATGCCTGATGCAGAAGTAACTTTATATTGCAATTTTTTTGATAAAAATGAAAGCGATAAACTTTACTCGCAATTATACAAAGAAATTCATTGGAGGCAAGAAAAAATAAAATTGTATGGCAAAGAGTTGAATATACCAAGGCTCACAGCTTGGCATGGAGATAGTGGCAAGTCATACACTTACTCGAAGATACCAATGTCTCCTGAACCGTGGACACCCACCTTGTTTTTAATAAAGTCACGGATAGAAAGCTTAGCAGGCATAAGTTTCAACAGCGTTCTCCTCAACTTATACCGCAACGGGAATGATAGTGTAGCTTGGCATAGTGATGATGAACCTGAACTTGGCGAAGAACCTGTAATTGGGTCTGTTAGCTTTGGAGGTACTAGGCGTTTTATGTTCAGGCATAAAGTCGCAAAGGAGCAAGTTGAAGTAGAACTGACACATGGCAGCCTTCTTGTTATGCAGGGAACAACACAACAATTTTGGCAACATCAAATACCTAAAACATCGAAGCGGGTCGAGCCTAGAATAAATCTTACTTTCAGAGTAATCCACTAGCTCGCCAACAATATGTACGATTTAATTCTAGAGGAACTCTATCGCTCAAAGGGCATTACTGATGAAAATGAAAAATTGAATTATCTGAGGCAATTGCAACCATATGTTAGAAATCTGCGGTCTAGCTACACCACCGCTGGACAGCAAGTAACAGCGAGTTATCTAGACCACAACCCCCAAGCAGCTTATCTCATAGCATATTATCCTCACTACTACCAAATTGTTTATAGTCTGCTTAAAGATTTGGCTGCCAGAAAGGTTGTACTACCTTTTAACTCAACAGAAGTGCAAGCTTGCTTTTTTGGAGCAGGACCAGCACCAGAAATTTTAGGCTGGTTAGCTTACATGAGGGACAAATTTTCAGGTGTTCAAAATGCGATAGCCAATACTTTTGATATTGCTGCTAATGATTGGGAATTTAGCCGCAATATTACTAAAAATATAGTTCCTAAAGGTTGGAAACCTCCTCGCAAATTTCAACTAAATAGTGAAAATAAAAACCTTGATCTTATTGATTCCAATTGCATGGAGCCAATAACTGATGTAATTAACAAGACGCATTTATTTGTAATGCAAAACTGCATGAATGAGTTTACAACAAACAAAACTGAGATAATCAATAATATTATTTACCTTATTGAGGAAATGCCTTCTGGCAGCATATTAGCAATAGCAGACTTGATAAACTATCCTCAAGTTAATATATTAATGGATTCAATAGAGAATCGTATTACATGCCAAGGTTTAGCGACGCTGGTGCGAAGAAGGCAAGAAGGCGTTATTGAGTTTCGTTCTAAGCAAGCTGATAACTTGCCGGAAATGATTAGAAATAACCTTCTTACAGGTGAGGATGGGCTAAAGCCAAAAGAAAAAGTAAGATTTCAGTATTTAGCTGTTCAAAAAAAATAAATTTCATTTCTAGTTAGAATAGGCGATCTCCTTATTGCCTTTAGCAGTAAATTTAGGCAATACCAAATCTGGTACGAGCCTTGAGTTCTGGGTGAAGCAAGCCAACACACCAAAAGCACCACGTATAATCCAACTTCAAAAATGGTGTGTGTGAAGTGAAGCTATCGCGTAATGGCATCAGCTTTGCCGATAATATAACTGTAAAGTTCAGACTCTCTTTCTTGGCTAATTAGAGGTTGACGAGATTCCGGTACCCAGATGAGATGGTAGTAGGTGCGCCAAAATGCCATTAATTTAAAAATTTGGATTGGAAGTGGCGATCGGGCAGATTAGTGCCTGAAAATAAATTTCCGGCTCAAAGCGACATTAATTTGACAACGACGACAAATAATGTGGCAATCGACAACTGGAAAAGCGGGTGGCGAGAATCGAACTCGCATCATCAGCTTGGAAGGCTGAGGTTTTACCACTAAACTACACCCGCGAATTGAGGTATGGTCAAACTATAACTAGATTACTATACCACAATTTTTCAGAGCTTGAGTAGGGGAGGCGTGCATTTTTTCACTGGGAGAGAGGAGAAATTCGGATAGAGACTTCCAGCAAGCTGTCAACGGCTCCACCTCCCATGTAAGCAGGTTGAAACCTCCAGCCTTGAATTAGCTCATTGACAAACTGCGAATCGTTTAAATTTCCGCTTCCTTGCAGCACTCGCTGAACTGACGGTTTACCCGTGTTATCAATCAACAATAAAACTTCCAAGACGATAGGCTCGTCGGGAGCTTGCCCAGTTAGCAGCGGATAATCAAGGTCGGGAATTTGTTTCTGCTGTTGCTGCGGTACGGCTAATTGGTTCGGCTCATCAGTGCCAGCGTTACCAGAGCGGACATTGAACAAAGTTGCCACAACGCCTCTACCTTGGGTTGCGGGTGCGGGCGATGGTGCGCTTTGTGCCTCCTCAGCAGGCGGTGCGGGTGGAATGGGAGCTGGAGCTGGTGGGGCTGGGCTTGCCTGTACGGGAGGATCTGGCGGAGGGGTGACAGGAGCTGGGGATGGTTCGACGGGTTGGGACGGTGATGGCTGCGGTTGAGATGGCGGTGCAGGTGCGGGGGTTCCTGCATCTTGGGAGGATGACCCCAAGGGACGACCCGTTTCAGGGGCTTGCTGCGGCACAAATGGCGGGCGCGAGGCGGGTGTAGGAATGATGGGTCTGGTCGCAACCACATCAGAGTTCGGCTGCTGTCTTTGCGGGGTAGAAGGCGAGCTAGCCGAAGGGTTTTGAGCTTGAGGGAAAGGATTTAAACGAATTCTGAAAGAGCGCTGAATCCTCGGTTGAGAATTTACCGGAGGATTTTCTTGAGGCTGCGCGGGTATCGGTTGCTGTACAGGGCTTCTACCTGGAACGTTAAAATTGCGATCGCTCTCTTGTCTTTGTTGGGGAGTTGCCGCTTGTGGCTCTAACCTCTCTTCGGAATAGGGAACGGAGGTAATTAGCTCAACAGGAATGGGTTCCGTAGCCACATCGACGCTGGCAGATCCCATGATTACCCGCTGCAACATCCACATCCCCAATACATGGACAATTACAGAAATTAGAGTGTAAATACTCCACAGCGTGGATGATGTAGACCGATTCCGGGCATCGACTCGCTGCTGGGAGGCGATCGCATCTGGCTTCTCTAAGGGAGGTGGAGCTGATGCGCTAACGAGATGTAAGTGCCGAGTCGGAGGACTCTGAGCCGGATCGTTGGGGCGCTGGTTTGGTAGTGCCATTCTCAAAACTTGAAGGACTCTTATTGTTAGAAACAGTAGACGTTCACCTGAATCCGCTACGTTCCAGAAAATTTGTCAGAAAAAGAATGAACAGAGACAGCGAACTGAGAATAACCACCAAAATCAAGGCGATGTTGTCGCGTCCCGACTGAACGGCTTCGTAGATTGCCATTGGCATCGTTTGCGTGACACTGGGAATATTCCCCGCAATCATTAAAGTTGCGCCAAATTCCCCTAAAGCGCGGGCAAAACTGAGGACAATTCCTGCAAGGATACCTTTCCAGGCTAAAGGCAACCAAACGCGCCAGAGGGTTTGCAGATTCGATTGACCCAATGTCGCAGCGGCTTGTAAGTAAACGGGATCAACACTTTCTAAAGCTGCCTTTGTGGTTTTTACCATTAGCGGTAACGCCATAATGCTTGCCGCTAAGACTGCACCTTGCCAGGTAAAAATGGGCGTCCAACCAGTCGCTTCGTAGAGAGGGCGTCCGATTAACCCCTGGCGTCCAAAGAGAACCAGCAGATAAAATCCCACCACCGTCGGCGGCAAAATTAGGGGCAGCGTGACGATGGCATCCACCCAGTTTCGACCGGGAAAGCGGTAACGTGCCAACAGGTAGCCCAGCAGTCCCCCCGCGATCGCAACAAAGACGGTGGAAATCAGCGCCACCCACAACGATAAGCGCAAAGCGGAGAACAGTGCTGAGGACTGAGGACTCAGCACTTTATTCAGTCCCCAGCACTTTCTTTAAGTTCAACCGCAAAGGTGAGAACGGTTTCATCGATGCCTTTGAGCTTGAGTGGGCTGCACTTGGTCATTTCCTGCTCGTCCAGGTAATCGGCAACGGCAGCAGAAACCAGGATACAATTCGGCTCCGCTGCTTCTTGAAGGCGAGAGGCAATATTCACGCTAGGGCCGATAGCCGTGTAATCCGACCGTTGATTGCCTCCGAACATTCCCACCACGGCGGTTCCTTGGTGAATGCCGCAGCGGAACTGGACGGGTGCGCGATCGCTCGTGCCAACAATGCCTGCCTCCAACCATTTCTGATTGAGTTGCTCCAAAGAAGCGTGCATTTGTCGCGCCGCACCGATCGCCCGTCGTACCTGCTCGTTGGGTGTCAGCTCCTCTGGGGCACCAAACAGCGCTAAAATTGCGTCCCCCATAAACTTATCCACCGTGCCACCGTTATCAAACACGGCTTTGGTCATTGCTTCTAGATATTCATTCAGCAACTCAGCCACTCGTCGCGCTCGTAAGGTATTTGCCAAACTGGTAAAACCCACGATGTCGCTAAATAAAACCGTAACCAACCTAGGTTCTGGACTCAAATCCAGCTTCAGTTCGCCTTTTGCCGCCTTCTGCACCATCGTTGGAGGTAAAAAGCGCTTCAGCACCGACTCAGTCAGGTAAGAATTCAGCTCCACCACCCGGCGCTCATTTTCCTTGAGTGCTAGCAAATTGTGGACTAACGCTAACAATTCCCGGTCGTTAAATGGCTTAGCCAGATAAGCATCGGCTCCCCTCTCAGTGCCTTCAATCCGAGTATCTTCGTCTACTTTGGCGGTGAGCAAAATAATCGGCGTTCCCTTGAGTTCTGGGTTTTCTCGGAGCATCCGAATCATATCCAAACCGGACACAAAGGGCATCATCAAATCCGTCACGATCAGATCGGGTCGCCTTTCCTTAGCGACAGCGAATCCTTCGTTGCCGTTGCGAGCCATGCAAACTTGATAGCCATCATTTAGCAAAATCCGAGACACATAAGCTCGTAAATCTGGATTGTCGTCCACCACTAAAACGGTGTGAATGACGGAGGAATTGACGCTGGAGGCGGATACTGGTTGCGACTCCGTTGGTAGTGAATTCAGAGAAGATGCTGCTTCATCCTGTCTCAAAAGTTCCCAGTCTCCAGTTTCTTCTTCCACCTCCAAATCTGCCAATTCCACAGCAGCGCGATTGGATTGGACTTCAGTTGGCACTTCCAACACCTGATCCAGCGGTAGGTGCGCGGTTCCAGTTTGCAGCCAAACGGTAAAGGTGCTGCCTTCTCGGTAAACCGACTCGACAGAAATTTGACCGCCGTGGAGTTCCACCAATTCTTTCACTAGCGCTAAACCCAAGCCACTGCCTTCATAGGAGCGGTTGACTGACCCTTCCGCTTGACGGAAGCGCTCGAACAGATGGGGGATTTGTTCCGGGCGAATGCCAATGCCAGTGTCTGAAACCTGGATTCGGACATGATCTCCAGCGGGTTGCACTAGCACGGCTATCGTACCTCCCGCTTCGGTAAATTTCATAGCATTGGAGAGAAGGTTGTAGAGTACCTTGTCAAATCTTTCTAAATCTAAATAAACTGGCTGACAGGGTTTCATTTCGAGTGTCAGCTGCAAGCCTTTTTTCTCGCAGTAGGGGCGAAAAGCTTCGACAATGGTTTCGATAAATTCTACTAAGTTACAAGGACGGAAACTGGCTTGCATTCGACCGGCGTCGAGTCGTTGGATATCCAGCAGTTGATTGACCAGTCGCAGTAAGCGGCGGGAGTTGCGTAGGGCGATCGCAGCTTGGTCGTAGGGCATATCCTGATGCTGATTGACCGCTGACTCTAGCGGCCCTAGCATCAGAGTCAGCGGCGTGCGAAATTCGTGAGAAACGTTCTGGAAAAACTCGGTTTTCTGCCGGTCTAATTCCAGTAACCGCTCCGCCTGCTGCCGAGTTTTTTGATACAGTCGGGACTGCGTGACTGCGATCGCTGCCTGTGCTGCCACCGCCTGAGCTAATTCAACCTCTGAAGCGTGCCAGCGGCGAGGTCGGTTCGTTTGGCGCAAGGTAATGCTACCAATAATCTGACCATCGGAGAGTAACGGTACCACCAACAGCGCCCGCGCCGGACTCCGCAGAGGGAGATCGAACCCGTTCATTTCGGGGTTCCGATCCAGATCGTGGACTGCCACGGGGTTTTGTGTATTTAGCAGCTGTTGCAACACCGGATTTCCGGCAATTGGGACAACCGAGTGGGGTAATTGAGGATTCTTCGCTTGCAGCGAAGTATGATTGCCGAGATGCGGAGCTAATTGCATTTTGGTGACAAATGCTTCGCTCGTACGGTCGAAAATCGGGTCCTCGCTCACCGATGTATCCAGCACCAGGCTTTCTGCCCCGTCATACAAGCCCACGCACTGAACAAACTCATCCTCCCTACGCCACAGAGACAGGGCACAGCCATCCACTTGCAAGGCTTGTCCCAACTGTTGTGTAATTGCTGCAAAGATGTCCTGCGGGTCAAGGCTAGAGCGGATTGCCGTTGTAATCGTATTGACAAGGGCCTCTCTTTGTGCAAGTCGAGAAACCTGTTCGTAAGCCCGCGCCTGGGAAAGAGCCAGAGCCGCTTGATCCGCCACCATCACCACCAACTGAATCTCATCATCCTGCCAGACGCGCGGCTGTCCGCACTGGTGCAGCGCCAGAACTGCCATCAATTCCAGTTGGCAATACAGCGGCACCACCAAGCTAGAGTGGATATCCGCCTGTCGCATTGCCTCTAGGCGTTGCCTAATTACAAGAGTATCGCCTGGAAGTCGCTCATCTGTTTCGACATCATTAATGACTTCTACATCGTGCGTTTCCCACACTAACTGACTGAGAACTGAGGACTGAAGACTCAAGACTGAGTGGGGATCTTCATTGTGCTGCCCAGTCTCGTTCTCTCCCAAAGAAGACTCAGGGAGCAAAACTGAAGACGGAGTCGTATATTCTAGTGACTCCTGACTCCCGCCTTCTTCCTCCGTCCTCTGTCCTGCCGTTCTCTGCCCTGACGATGGACTCAGTTCGGAAATGATGAGTCCTGAGGATTGCCGCTTGCCTTTTGCCTCTTGTCGCTGATAAATGAATCCTTCATCTGCCATCCCGTCCTCCTGGAAGGGACGCAAAATGCACACGCTGACCTCCAGCATATGACCCACGGTTTCCACAATCGTCTGGAGGACTTGCTGAAGGGGCGAACCGCCCCGCCGGTACTGGGCGTTGCGAATGGTATTCGTGACTGTATTGAGCAGCGATTCGCGGCGCAGCGTCCGGCACAGTTCCTCAGTCCGAACCTTCAAAACGTTGTGGGTATCCATTGCCTGCTGCACCAGCGCTTTTAGCTCAGCTGCATCCCAGGGTTTGGTGACGTACTTGAAGACCTTTCCGGCATTGATGGCTTCCACCAAATCTTCCACATCGGTGTAACCCGTCAAAATAATCCGGATAATATCTGGGTACTGGGTGGCGGTGAGGCTCAGAAATTCTGTGCCGCTCATCAGGGGCATCCGCTGATCCGAGATGATCACGGCAACATCCCCCTCATGCGCCAGAATCTCCAGCGCCGCAGGGCCGTTATCTGCCCTGAGTACCTTATATTCTCGATGAAAAGTGCGATAGAGCAGGTCGAGGTTATCGGGTTCGTCATCGACGACCAGAATTTTGGGCTTTTTACTGGCTTGGGATTTCATGCCCCGCTCTCCTGCTGTAGTATGGTGCAGCTCATGCCTACGCCCATGCAAATGCAAAACAGTCTCCATTTCATGCACAGATTATTCCAGCGATTGAGATGGAAAAGCAGATGGGAGATAAAGATAGACGCTCCCTATCCAAGCTACTATCCGCATCCCACTGTTTCCGAATCCGGAAGCTGTGGAAATTGCCTGGTTGCACCCTAATTAATCTTAATTTTTCAGTTTCAGTACTGCTGTACCTTCTGGTGTCGATTTTCGAGAAACACCCCGGTTCTGGCTCATGCTCCCCGCTCCCCTTGCGGGGAAGCCTTGGTCCTACCCAACAGCGGTTCCTGAGAAATAGGGGTAGGGTGTAGGCAATGCTTATGGTCGTCAGACGACTGACAACGAACCTACCCAGTTCAATAACTTTTTGGGGAGAAAATGCACTTGTCACTTACTTTTTATTTAAAATACCCGCTCTTCATTTCTGACTTTAACGTTTGGGCGTGGATCTCAGTTATAACTACTGCGATCGCGCTTCCATATCCCCTGCTCCGAAATTGATCGATAACAGGCTGTTAGAGAAATACCTGGACGAGCGCTGCTGCTCCGGACACGATAGCGATGCTGGCTCTACCGTCCGATGCCAATTTTCCCTAGGCCGATGCACTCCTTGTACAATAGTATCCTTGCTGGAACAAAAGAAGCTTTGCCTAAGGTAGGCATTCTTCCAGGCTAGGGCAACCTAGAAACTCTCCAGCCTAGCAACTTGTCAATCTTCCCAGTTAATTCATTTTGCTCCAGTACCCCGATCTTAAACCTGCAAAAATCACTGCAAAATGATCTAGGATGAAACCTGCTAGATATCCAATTTACGCTCGGCTGTGAATCCCTGCTTTCCACTCTTGCACCGCCAACCTGAAAGAGCCGCACAACCGAATGGTGCCTCTCACTTTATCATCCGGGCAGCCCACCAAAATGATGTGACCAGCCTCACCGAGATCCTGGCAGATAGCTTTCACCCTCGGTCAGGAATTTGGGCTTTGGCCTATCC
Organism: Coleofasciculus sp. FACHB-712; assembly: GCF_014695635.1. Taxonomy (NCBI): domain Bacteria; kingdom Bacillati; phylum Cyanobacteriota; class Cyanophyceae; order Coleofasciculales; family Coleofasciculaceae; genus Coleofasciculus; species Coleofasciculus sp. FACHB-712. Next base: position 10,051 of record NZ_JACJOQ010000567.1, read on the forward strand.
GTTATTTCGACTGGGAATTTACGAAGATTTACGCAATCGACTGCGCTTGATTCCTCCGAATTACATCTGTTTAGCCGCTGTCGCTTCGGGTAGTACCAATCAGGGGAGAGGAGAGGACTCATCGCCGTCCCCAAAAGCACAAGAACGCCAAGGAACAAATGCTGATTCCGTGGTAGGGACGGTTGAAATGGGGCTTCGTCCCTGTTCCTGGCAACCCTGGAGTTCTCAATATCCTTACATCTCGAATTTGGCTGTCCACCGCTCGTGTCGGCGACGGGGAGTAGCGCAGCAGTTACTGCTGCGCTGCGAACGAACCGCTTTGGAATGGGGATTCTGCGACCTCTACCTGCACGTGTTAGAAAATAATCATCAGGCACGGCAGCTTTATCTGAAGGCGGGATATCACCTGCACCATAGCGATCCCAGATGGAGTGACTGGCTGCTGGGGCGTCCTCGACGGCTGTTCTTGCACAAACACTTGCCTTCTGGAAGCTAAAATAACCTTCCCCTCGCCTCCCTGAGATTCTCTAGATTTGAGGATGATTGGGTTGAAAATTGCTAGCTAGAAAAGACCTTTAATCAATTCAATCAGTCTTTAAATCAGTCAGTGACTCTTGCTTGTCGCAACTTCACATTAACTTTAAACAATTGTCACTTTTGGGGGTAGATTATTGAAGAATACCCATTACAGTGAGGTTGTGGGCGACTACTGGCTGTTGTATTTTCTACGCTCGGACAAGATGCCATAAAATAAAATTAAGAATTACCGCTTGGTGACTTATACTAATGTCAAATGTTTTGATAATGTAATTATTGTTTACATACATAATAGATGGCAAACTGAATCTCAAGCTTGCAATCCATCCAGAACTAACAGACTTGGGTTTGCCTCTGTGCTTCCGGTTCGGGTGCATGCTCAAAGAAAAAATATAGCAGTAAGAGTTGACATGGATAGCGACAACCAACAGCGCTACCAGACTGTCCTATACAAAGCGGATGCCAATCAAAGCCCTACCTGTGTCGCCCGCTCTCAAGGCTCTAATGGCATGAATAATGAAAGCCCGAACCCTGACGAGGAATCGTCTGATATCCTTAATCAGCTGCATGATAAACATCTGTTGATCGTGAATAGTCGCCGTCGGAATGGCTTGATCCTCTACAAACACTACCATGCAGAGTTTGCTGGGCCAGGAGCGGCTGTGGGCGGATTGTTTGATGTGGATGCGAAATGGGTGTTGCCAGTGGGCAATTTGTCGTTGGTAACTCCTGAATCCGCTCAGGAACGGCAGAATGCTTATTTGATTCGGAGACAGTGGATTCGACTCACGAAACAAATTACGGATAACCCCGTGCCGCTGCAACGAGCACAGAAGATCCTCGAACAGTTTAAGCAGTTCTTTGGCACGGAGACGCTGACGCAAGTACCGGACGATGCCTTTGCGCTGTTGGTGGGGGTGTTGCCAGATACTATCCGCAGGGCACGGGATTTGGAGGATTAATTAAAAATTAAAAACTAGGAAGTTTTTAATTTTTAATTAATCCTGCTTAGTTGATTGCTTTTAAGGCTGCCAGGAGATGCTGGCGCGATCGCTCATTTTCTTCTTCACTGCCTACCGTCAGACGAATGCCGCCGCCGGTGTGACGAACTAAGGTTCCCTGTTCTTTGAGTTGCTGCGCCAATCGAGTCAGGGCTTCCTCTGTCGGGAGACGCAGGTAGATGAAGTTTGAGGCACTGGGCCAAACTTGTAAATCCTGTTGCTCTTTGAGAAAATCGAGTAACTTTTCTCGTTCGCTAAGAATTTGGGGAATGCAGCTAAGTAGCAGTTGCTGCTGGGAAAGGGCAAGTAAAGCGGCAGCTTGGGTGAAGCTGGGGAGATTGTAGGGGAGACGGACTTTTTCGAGGGCGACGATGAGTTCTGGGTGAGCGATCGCATATCCTAGTCGCAGTGCTGCCAGCCGAAACGCCTTGGAAAATGTTCTGAGTACCACCCAGTTTGGATGCTGCGACAATTCACCCACCACGGTTGTCTGGCTAAATTCAAAATAAGCTTCGTCAATGACCACCAAAATATGCTCTGGCAAACTCCGCAGCCATTCCAATTCAGCAGTAGTTAAGGCGTTGGCGGTGGGGGAGTTGGGATGAACGACAAATACCACTCGGATTGGCGGATTCTGGGTTTCCTCAATGGCTTTTTGGGCAGCGGCAAGATCCATTTCAAAATTCCCTTCCTTACGCCCGACATTTACCACAGGAATGCCTAAGGTATGAGCTAGAATCGCGTACATGGAGAAGGTGGGATCGGCGACCAAAATCGAGCCTTCGTTGCCGAGACAGGTGGCAATCAGGAGGGAACGAATAAGTTCATCCGAACCATTACCTACAGAGATATGGGCTGGGGTAATGGAGGCGTCTAAGGATTCGTTCGCGTATTGGGCGATCGCTTCTTTGAGTTGGGTATGACTGCCATCAGGATAGCGATTCGTCTCAATTAGCTGCTGATAAGTCCATGCCAATTTTTCTTTTAATTCTTTCGGCAAATCAAAAGGGCATTCATTGGTATCCAGCCGATCGATTGGAATTGAACCCGTGACTGGACTTCCTGATGCGCCGCCTGGGTGGGGCATATAGGCGCGTAACTGAGATAAATCTGACCGGATGAACGAGAACATAAATTCTTGATCTAACAACTAAAAACTATTTTTGATCCACCAGCGCGATCGCCGTGACTTCTGGCGGACAAAATAGGCGTCCGGGCCAATAGGTTCCCAGCCCCCGATTCACATATAGCTGGTTTTTTCCCACCTGATGCCACCCCTGCGCCCATTCCCAACGCTCTACCACTTTATTGCATTCCTTCATAAAAGGCACCCAACGCTGCATCGGTTTGGGAATCAGGTGACGGAAGTTTTGCAGCAGTTGCGGTGCTGGACCATATCCAGGAATTACTACTTGACCGCCGTGAGTATGACCCGACAGTTGCAAATCTACCCGCCATTCTTGCAAAATCTCGGCAGTATCTGGGTTGTGAGATAAGACGATTCGGGGTGTATCCCGATCGAGTTGATTCATCACTGGCGCTGGATTAAAGTCCCGCGACCAAAAATCAGCAAGTCCGACGAAGGGCAATTCTTTTCCCAATGGATAAGCAATTTCATTGCAGAGTACATGAATCCCAATGCTAGTCAGGGCGTCTTGCACCACTTGTTTTGAATGACGATAATAATTATCGTGGTTGCCCAGTACGGCATAGACACCAGCGCGACCTTGCAAGTGTTTTAGCCGTTGCACTAGGGCGTGAATGGGAGATGGGTCATCAGTCACGAAGTCGCCAGTCAACAAAACCAGGTCGGGTTCGAGTTGATTGCTGACTTCAATTGCCTCTGCGAGTAGTGTTTCGGATAATCGCTTGCCATCGTAGTGCAAATCAGACAGTTGCACTAGCTTTGTGCCTTGCAAAGATGCCGGTAAACCCGCGATCGCTACTGTTAAATTTTCTACGCTTAAAGATTCGGTTAATATCCAGTGCATTTTGTCAACTTTTGCTATCTGGCGATTCCAGGATAGCTCAGAGATGCTATTTGTTGCCTTGCCACCTGATTAAGGAGCGAAAGCAAAAGAATGGATTAAATCTTTTCAAGATTGCTTGACTAGGCTGGGTTATGGGCTTCTTGATTCGCTAGCGTCCTTGCAATAAATACAAAAGCGATCGCTAAATGGTTCTTTTTACAATAGTTCAGAACAAGGTCAGAACATTTATCTGTGAATTTACTGACTTTTTCGTAAAAAACGGACAAATAGTCAATGTAAATACGGTTTTATAATTAGTAAATGTATCCTATGTTTATTAGGAATAAATTTAAGTTTAGCCTATATTTAGGCACAAACGATAAACTGTATTATTTTGGTAACTTGTATAAATTTATCTAGCAAAGCTCAAAAGATTTTTTCTATTAAAAGTTAATGATTGGTCAGTTATTGGTATTTGGAAGAGTCCGATTTTTATGATTAAAAAGACGGAGTTTATCGAATTTCCACAATCCTACTCCAGAAAAGCCGGTATTATTGTCACCCTAATTGGATGTGTTGTTTTACTGGGCTGGATATTAGACATTACAGCCCTTAAAAGCATTTTGCCAGGGCTGGTAAGCATGAAAGCCAACACAAGCATAGCCTTTATTCTGAGTGGATTGTCTTTGTGTTTGTGGCACGACGCGGAACACAGAAGACAAAAGGCAAAAGATAACCGGAGAAAGTCTTCGTTTGACCTTTCTCAAGTGTTGGCGATCATCGTCATTTTAATCGGTTTATTGACACTAATTGAGTATGGGTTTGGATGGAATCTAGGAATTGACGAACTGCTGTTTAAAGACCCAGCAGGCGCTGTTGGCACCTCTGCACCAGGGCGAATGTCTCCCAATAGTGCCCTGAGCTTTTTCATGCTTGGCTCTGCCCTTCTGCTGTTATCTAAAAGAGCGTACCGTCCGGCTCAATGCTTTAGCTTAGGCGGGTTTTTGATTGGTTTTCTGGGTCTTTTGGGCTATATCTACGGCATCACCTCGTTGTACGGCAAGAGTTACAACACAGGTGTGGCGTTGCACACAGCGATCGCATTCATCCTGCTTTCCACCGGAGTCCTGTTTGCTTGTCCAGATCGAGGACTAATGACAGTTGTTACAAGCGACAAAGCAGGCGGATTGATGGTGCGGCGGATGTCGCCAGCCGCGATTGGCATTCCCTCAGTGCTGGGCTGGTTCATATTATGCGGCTACCAATCTCAGATTTATGACAGCGAACTTGGGCTGGCTCTTTTTGGCGTTTTCAACGTAGTTATTTTTGCCTTTTTAATTTGGTGGAATGCCAGATTCCTGAATGCGGTTGACAGCCAGCGCCACCGAGCAGAAGCAGCACTGAAACAGGTAAATCAAGAACTAGAAGATAGAGTTGAGGAGCGCACGATCGAGCTGAGTCAACTGAACGAGCAATTACACCAGCGCATTGCCGAACGCCAGGAGACAGAGGATGAACTCCAGATAAGCTATAACCTCTTGAATGCAGTCATTGAAGGAACGACTGATATCATTTTTATCAAGGATCTTCAGGGTCGCTACTTAATGATCAACTCCACTGGTGCCAACCTACTTGGCAAGTCTGTAGAGGAGATGATTGGAAAGGATGACTCCGAGGTATTTCCACCTGAGGTCGCCCCTCAACTTATGGAAACTGACCGCAGAATTATGGCTTCTGGGACAACTCAGACGTTGGAGGAAATTGTCTATATCAATAACATCGCGGTGACGTATCTCTCAACAAAAAATATCTACCGCGATCCCCAAGGAAACGTTATCGGTTTGATTGGGATGTCGCGAGACATTAGCGATCGCAAGGCGTTGGAAAAAGAATTAGCGCGGCGCGAGCAGCTTTTGAACTCATTTATTAGCGTTGCGCCGGTCGGACTCTGTATTCTTGACGACCAGATGCGGTATCTGCAAATCAACGAAGCGCTAGCACACTTCAATGGCTTGTCTGTAGAAGAACATTTAGGAAGATCCCTGGCTGAAGTCTTGCCCGACGCTGCACAAGCGATCGAATCGACATTACGCAAAGTACTGACGACAGGCGAAGCGATTCTCAACATGGAGACGTGCGGTGAATTACCTGGCAATCCAGGCGTCCTGATGCACTGGTTGACTTCTCAATTTCCCATACCTGGAGAAGATGGCAAGCCGATGGCTCTTGGTGCCACCGTGATGGATATTACCGCTCGCAAACAAGCTGAGGAAGCCCGTCAGGAGAAAGAAGTTCAGTTAAAAGAAAAAAATCAGCAGCTAGAATATACTCTCCAAGAACTCCAACGTACTCAAGGTCAATTAATTCAAAGCGAAAAAATGTCCAGTTTAGGACAATTGGTTGCAGGGATTGCTCACGAAATTAATAACCCAGTTAACTTTATCTTTGGGAATCTCACCCATGTCAGAGAATACACCCAAGATTTATTAAATCTATTGCGGCTCTATCATCAGCAATACCCGAACTCAACGCCAGAAATTCAGGAAGAGATAGAAGCGATTGACCTAGATTTTATGATGGAAGATTTTCCTAACCTGTTGTCATCAATGAAGGTGGGAGCAGATCGCATCCGGGAAATTGTTCTTAGCTTGCGGAATTTTTCGCGAATTGACGAAGCTGAAATGAAGGCGGTTGATATTCACGAAGGAATTGATAGTACCCTAATGATTCTGCATAACCGTCTGAAAGCAAAACCGGATCATCCGAACATTGAGATGATTAAGGAGTACGGTCACTTACCTAAAGTCGAGTGCTATGCAGGACAGCTCAATCAAGTGTTTATGAATTTGCTCGCGAATGCCATTGATGCGTTGGATGAGTATAACAAACAGCGATCGCTTTCCGAAATCAAGGCAAATCCCAGCTGGATCAAAATTCGCACTGAGGTACTAGAGTGCGATCGCGTCGTTATCAAAATTGCGGATAATGGCTCTGGAATGACAGAGGCGGTGAGACAACAGCTATTTAATCCCTTTTTTACTACCAAAGCCATTGGCAAAGGCACTGGACTGGGTTTGGCAATTAGCTACCAGATTGTTGTAGAAAAGCACAATGGTCAATTGCAATGTCTCTCAGCACCAGGTAGGGGAGCGGAGTTTATTATTGAGATTCCACTTCGCCAGATAGTTTAGGCAATCTATGCTTTAAATCTATCCTTTATGCGATCGCTACACTATCGCAACCAGTTGTTGAATCATCACCGCCAGCGCCGCCAAACCTAAGAGCGTCATTAATCCCGCAGGCATAAATTTGCGAGTTTTAAACAACCGGATGGCAAAGACAATGATGAGAACAGCGGTGACAACAGTTGCTAAAATCAGCCCCCACGCTTGTCCCTGCAATAACATCACGCCGCCGAGAATGAGTAATAAGCCGCTGATACTGCCAGAAATCAACGACGCTTTGCTTTGAGCTTGAGAGTAGCCCATGATGCCGCCGACAATGGCTAAAATTCCGTAAGCGATCGCGGCGATAGTACCCAGATTCATCTAGTTAAAACCTCATTGCTTGAATAGAACTTATTTCTAGCGTCGGGAGACAATTTACCATAGCTGAGATACACCACTCAGTTGATTAATGGATACTCAAGCGATCGCTTCAATCGAATTTCTGCAACGTCAAGCTGCTTCTCTGTTACTTTATCAATCCGTCCTCCGTGGGGAAGTCGGCACGGCTTTCCTGAATCTGCTACAAGCCTTAAGCAGCAGCAACACCAATGGACTGGCTTGCCTGCAAGCTTACGGCACTTGGTTTCAAGCTTTAGCCGCCAGAAATCAAGGTTGGCAAGACTACCTAATTACCCAAATTCTCAGAACTGACAATCCTTTTAGCAAGCAAGTCCAGCAATCGTCTTTACTGCCTCCGGCGCTGGTAGCTGCTGCCCAGCACGATTTACAAGCCTTGCAGAGCCTCTACAATTGCAGTAGCGACCAGTTGAGCCGGTGGGTGCAAGCCACAGCCAAGTTACTCGCGGCACCAGTCGCCTGGAACCAGCAGCAGGATAGGGTAGGTGCAATTCACGAATTGCCCATTTGGGAGAAATTCCAAATGTCAGAAAATTGGGTAGATGTGCTGGAATCTTTAGCCGCTCATTATCAGCGATACGGAACGGGGCTGTTTGCTTCTTATCGGGCGTTACGCTGGCAATCTGGGCAGTTGGTAGGCATTTCATATGCCGATCCCGTGCAGCTTCCAGAATTAGTCGGCTACGAGTCTCAGAAAGACTCTTTGCTGAAGAATACAAAATTTTTACTCGCCGGTCATCCAGCTTTACACGTTTTGCTCTACGGCAGTCGTGGTAGCGGCAAATCTTCTTTGGTGAAGGGGTTGTTAAATGAGCCTGATACGGGAAACCTCCGCCTCGTCGAAGTTGCCAAATCTGAACTGAAAGATTTACCAACCATTGTCGAGCAGTTGCGGGGTGTGCCTCAGAAGTTCATCATCTTTGTTGACGATCTCTCCTTTGAGGAGGATGACGACGCTTTCAAAGCTCTTAAAGTAGTGCTGGAGGGCAATTTAACCGCACGTCCTCAAAATGTGGTGGTTTATGCGACTTCCAATCGGCGGCATCTGATTCGAGAATTTTTTAGCGATCGCCCTCGTCCCAAGGACAATGAAGAAATTCACTCCTGGGATACGGTTCAGGAAAAGCTGTCGTTTAGCGATCGCTTTGGTCTGACTTTAACCTTTGAACCCGCCGATCAGAACACCTACCTAAGCATTGTTCGCCATCTCGCAACCCAAGCCGACATTTCCCTCAGCCAGGAAGATTTAGAGTATCGTGCCTTACAGTGGGCAACTCGCCACAACGGGCGTTCTGGACGTACAGCACGGCAATTCATTGACTTTCTCAGGGCAGATTTAGCTGTTACTGGTTCAGAATCTCGTAGATTAAACACATAATTAGAATTCTGTTCGGATGAATTGGACCTTGGGAAATGCTGACTTTATCTCACAAAAAATGATATGCGATCGGTTAAGGTAAGCAATCGGATTTTACTAGGTTTAATTGCCTTCGGTGTGAGCTTTTTCCTGAGCCTTATTGCTAACCGAGATTTCCCGAAAGCCTTGGTTACAGGTTTAATTACTCTACCTGCTACTTATGCAGGAGCTATTGTTGTACAAATTAAACAAAGAAAGCAGAAGTTTTTTCTACAAAATGAAATTCAAGCGATTTCCGATGAAAGACAAAACTTAGAAGATAATCTCTATTATTTGGAGTCAAACCTAAACCAATTGCACGGACAAATAGCAGAAATCTATAACCGAAGAGAGGTCATTAATCGGGAAGTGTCAACTTTAGGAGCTTATAGATACCAACTAGAAGAACAAGGGTTTATTCTCCAAACTCAACTTGAGGTTCTGGAAAGGCAAAAAGCAGAACTCAATGAATCTTTGTTGGCTGCAACATCGGAAAAGCAGAAGACAGAAACTAGCTTAAATTCCCTGAAAACGGAATTCAAAAAACTGCAAGATCAAGTTGCAGATAATCAGAATCAGAAAACCATCCTTGAACAGGAAATCACTAATCTCAAAAAACAAAAACGCCCTTTACAATCAGAAGTAGATAATCTGCAAGCTCAGCTTCAGACGCTGGAAACACAGAGAGGGGTGCTGAATCAATCTCTGGCGTCTTTGAAAGTAGAATTAGGTCAGTTGCAAGGGCAAGTATCCTCTTTAAAGTTGGAATACGAGCAGTTAAAGAGTGGTAACTTAAACTTCCAAAAACCTCAAAAAGGACAATCCCAAACAATCCCTTTTTGGGAAATACAAAGAAAACAATCAGTAGAAAATTTATCAGCGGAATGGACTGCTCTAAAAACAAAACTTACGAATGATGATATTCAGATAATCAAAGCCATAGTAGAGCAAAACAATCCAGGTGCAACTCTCAAGAAAATCGCTGAGAAAAATATAACTATGCCTCAACTATTGATAGATGCAATAAACGAACGTGCTATAGATACCATTGGCGATTTTATCATTGAACCAGGTTCGGCATCGATTCCGCCTGCGATCGCAGAAGAACACTTGACAAAAGTGAAGAAGATGCTCGAAACTTAGTTTTATAAAACTAACAATTTATCAAAATTTATTATAAAACCTAAGTAAACTGAATCAAAAACCTCAACTCATTCCTCGTAGGTGAGACAGAATGAGAAACGTCAAAGATTTGTCCGCCTATATAGCAACAAATAAATTATTTTAAATCATGACGAAAATCAAAATTACCAAAAGAATATCGAATGCTTTAATCAGTTCTCTTGGTGCAGGTGTTGTTCCTAGAATCGGTCTGGAACATATTGCTGTCGGACGCGAAAAAGAAGTCAAAGCTATTTTACAGGATTTCGATAATATTGGCGAAGGCGGTGCCGGGTTTCGCTTCGTTGTAGGACGCTATGGTTCCGGTAAAAGCTTTATGCTACAACTGATTCGCAACCACGCGATGGAAAGAGGTTTCGTAGTAGCTGATGCTGATTTATCTCCCGAACGGCGACTCGCAGGAACTGACGGAAAAGGGATTGCAACTTATCGGGAATTAATGCAGAATCTTTCCACCAAAATTCGCCCAGAAGGTGGCGCTTTCACACCCATTTTGGAAGGATGGATTAATAATATTCAAAACCAAGTTGCACAAGAAAGCGGGATGCGACCCAACGACACTGGGTTTGACGATAAAGTAGAAGAGAAAATTCGGGAAGTCGTTAAGGATATAGAAGGTTTAGTTCACGGGTTTGACTTTGCGAATGTCATCATCGCTTATTGGCGCGGCTATCGTTCGGAGGATGATGATAAAAAGGAAGCAGCGCTACGTTGGCTTCGAGGGGAATTTGGGACGAAAACTGAGGCAAAAACCGCGCTGGGAGTACGTGTCATCATTGACGATGAAACTTGGTATGACTACATTAAGCTAGTTGCAAAGTTTGTTTCAGACATTGGCTACAAAGGACTTTTGATTTTGGTGGATGAAGCTGTTCATTTGTACAAAATTACTCATACCGCTTCCCGCCAAAAAAACTACGATAAGCTATTGGCAATGTTCAACGATACGATGCAGGGAAGAGCAGAAAATCTCGGCATTTTTATCGGCGGAACGCCCGAATTTGTGGAGGACAAACGCCGGGGGTTGTATAGTGATGAAGCATTGCGATCGCGCTTAAGCAGCCGTGTCAAAGGAGGTCATCAGGATACCTCAGCACCCGTCATCCAACTAGAAATATTAACTCCGCAGAATATATCCGAGCTTTTGCACCGATTGGTGGATATTCATGCTACCCATTACAACTATAATAAAACTCTGAAACCAAGTGATTTGCAAGAGTTTATGCAAGAAGTTGTCAATCGCTTAGGTGCAGACAAATTCTTGACCCCACGTGAAGTTGTCCGCGACTTTATCAGTATTTTGAATATCCTCCAGCAAAACCCCAGCATCTCTTTTAGAGAACTTATTCATGGTTCTAATTTTAAACCGACTTCTCCCGGCAAAAACCCAGAAATAGATGGGAATACTGAATTTGCAGAATTTACCTTATGAGCGAACAGGCTTTTGATAAATTAGCGCCTTTCATTCAAGAATACATCTACACCCAAGATTGGACTGAATTAAGAGACGTTCAAGTTGAAGCGTGCAAGGTTATTTTTGACACAGATGCTCACTTGTTGATTGCCGCCGGAACCGCATCCGGGAAAACAGAAGCGGCTTTTCTTCCGGTTCTAACTTTATTACATCAAAACCCATCTACAACGATTGGGGCACTTTATATTAGCCCGATAAAAGCGTTAATCAACGACCAATTTGAGCGTCTAAATGACCTTTTAAAAGAAGCAGATATTCCAGTCTGGCACTGGCACGGCGATGTTTCTCAGGCTCGGAAGAAACAACTCCTAAAAGATCCCAAAGGGATTCTGCAAATAACGCCAGAATCTTTAGAAAGTCTCTTAATTAATAAAAATACTCAACTGTTTCGCTTGTTCGGAGACTTACGTTTTGTCATTATTGATGAAATCCATGCCTTTATGGGTTCCGAACGGGGTTGCCAAATTCTCTGCCAGTTGGCACGCCTTTCAAAATTTGTAAAAAATCCCACCCGTCGGATTGGTTTATCAGCTACCCTTGGCGATTATTCACTCGCTGAAGACTGGCTGCGACTGGGAACCGAAACGCCAGTCATTACTCCGGATATCGAGGGAGGAAAACGAAAGATCAATCTGGCTTTAGAGCATTTTTTTGTTTCTCCCGTTGAAACAGATGAGACTGATAGTTTAGTTGTTACTCCTTACTACAGGCATATCTTTGATATCACTAAATCTCGAAAAAGCTTGATCTTTGCTAACAATCGCTCAGATACAGAATCAGTGATTGCCAGCCTGCGTGAAATAGCCGAAGCTGAAGGATTACCAGATATTTATCACGTCCATCATGGCAGTATTTCTACCTCCTTAAGGGAAGCGGCTGAGGATGCGATGCGCGATACCAAAGTTCCATCTGTTACTGCTGCA